>DLOX01000145.1:0-8339 GCA_002478575.1 Sphingomonadales bacterium UBA7473
GCTCATGCCGGGCTTGCGCGCGATACCTGCGGTCACGATGCAAACGTCTGCACCCTTAATGTCTTTATAGTTGGACGAGCCCTTCAAGCTGACATCAAAGCCCTCGACCGGCGCCGACTGAGCGAGATCAAGCGCCTTGCCCTGCAGAATGCCATCCAGAATGTCGAAGAGAACAATATCGCCCATTTCTTTTTGAGCTGCGAGGTGGGCGAGCGTGCCGCCGATCATGCCAGCGCCGATAAGCGCAATCTTCTTGCGTGCCATGTGGTGCGTCCTTCCTGTTCCGATTAAAAAAGGGGTGCGGCCTTATTTTGTGACACTGCTTTAGCCAAAAATGACGCAGCGGCAACCGCATAAATGAGGGTATTGTTGGTTTTCTTTGAGAATAGTTCGCAATTGCAATAGTGAGGTTGAGCTTGCCACTTGATGCCACTTCGATAGGATCAGCCGCGAAGAGGATGCCCCGATTAGCGAAGAAAAGCCCACACTCACCATCGATATCGTGTCAGACGTCGTCTGTCCTTGGTGCATCATTGGCTATAAGCAGCTCGCCCGAGCGGCCGACATGCTCGCTGATCGCGCGGATATTGCAGTGCGCTGGCACCCTTTTCAACTTGCCCCTGGCCTGGGTGAGGGTGGGCAAGCCGTCAGCGACTATATGCGGGAACGCTATGGCGCTACGCCTGAACAAGGCCGTGGAAATCGCGCGCGGATCAAGGATATTGGCCAATCGCTTGGCATTGATTTCCGCCATTCGGAAGAAAGCCGCATCTACAACAGCCACAAAGCGCATCAATTGCTAACTTGGGCTGCCGAAAGCGGTCGGCAAACCGCGTTGAAGCTGGCGCTGTTCAAAGCCTATTTCACCGACCAATTGGCCATCGACGATGATGAGGTGTTGCTGGACATTGTCGAGCAAACGGGGCTCGACGCGGATGAAGCCGAAGATGTGCTGTCCTCTGGTCGCTATGCCGACGCGGTCGATGCTGAAGTCAGCTATTGGCAGGATCAGAATGTCACCGGCGTTCCGGCCTTTGTTGTGAATGGCAAATACATGATCCCCGGTGCGCAGGATGCTGAGACATTCGCGCAAGTGTTGGGGCGGGTGCTAGAACGGCAAGAGCGGGACTAGACGGCCTTATCTATAGCGACAGCTTGCTTGGCGGGCCGAAAGTGCCATGATGCTCATCGGGAGAGACTGAGGGGCGGAGGTAAAGCCATGAGCGATCGAGATCCAATGATTCCACTAGAGATGCGCCGGTCTATGGCGCGCGCGGCACAGCGCCGGATGGTAGAGGTGGTGAAGGCTGGACAGACAGAGGCGGCCCCCGCTCCCCTGCCGCTTCACAAGAGCGTCTACACTCATGCAGATCGGTTTGAGGCAGAGCGGCAGAAACTTTTCCTTGGCGAGCCCATTGTAGCGGGCCTCAGCGGCGACATCCCAAACCCCGGCGATATGTTTCTGTTCGATGCAGCGGGGCCGTCCATCATCGTGTCGCGTGGTAAAGACGGAGTGGCGCGCGCGTTCCTCAATATGTGCACCCATCGCGGGGCAAAGCTGATCGAAGAAACCGAACCTTACAGCGGCCATCATGCGCGGCTGACTTGCCCTTTTCACGCTTGGACCTTTGATCCTGCCGGCAAGCTTGTCGGTCAACCATCGAAGGCCGCCTTTGCGGGTTGCGAAGTCGGCGCACGCAATTTGATTGAGTTGCCGTGCGCTGAGCATCTGGGCCTGATCTTCGTGCGCCCAGGTGGCGGCGAGCCTATCGATGCGGCTACCCATTTGGGTGAGATGGCTCCCGTCTTGGCGGCGCTGGAATTGCACCGCGCGACGCCCGTCAAGAAAGGCATTATGACGGCGGATTCGAACTGGAAATTCGCGCTCGATACTTATGGCGAAGGCTATCATTTTGCGACGCTTCACGCCTCCACCATTGGCCAAACCCATTATAATGACTTGGCGGTTTTGGATCGGCTCGGTCGCAACCACAGGATCGGCTTTCCGGATAAGAGCATCGCGGATTTGGTGGGCAAAGCAGAGAGCGATTGGCCCGTCACTGATTATGGCGGGGTCCATTACCTTTTCCCGAACACGGTGATCTTCTTCGGGGCTGTCACACCGGGCGTCTTCTTCACTCAAGTCTTCCGTCTCTTCCCCGATGGCGTGGGCAAGACGCGTTGCCAATTCGCGGTCTATGCGCCTTTTGGCGTTGAGTCGGATGAACATCTCGCCATGTGTGAAATGGCCTATGATGCTACGGCAACTGTGGTGCAGACCGAGGATTATCGGGTGGCCTCTACAGGCTATGCCAATTTGATGACGGCTCCTGACGATTTTCATGTCGTCCTTGGTGCGAACGAAGCCGCCTTGCAGACGGTCCATCATCATATCGCCAACACCATAGGCATGCCGCTTTAAGGCCATAAGGCTTGACTTCGAACGCCAATCCGCGTCGGGGGAATTGAGGCGGGTTGATCGCCGCTGCACCAGCAGAAAGGACAGGATGAATGACACGATTGGACGGACGGACGCTTTTGTTGACGGGCGCTTCCTCAGGCATTGGCGCTCATTTTGCGGGCGTTGCGGCCGCAGCCGGTGCCAATATGGTCTTGGGTGCAAGGCGGACGGATCGTCTGGATGCGATTGTCGCAGAGATTAAATCCAAGGGCGGCAATGCCATTGCTGTTGCCATGGATGTGGCGGACAAGGCCTCTACCATTGCCGCTTATGATGCGGCTGAGGCAGCCTTTGGCCCTGTCGATAGCGTCATCGCCAATGCAGGCACCAGCCTAGAGACGCCTTTCCTTGATCATACGCCAGAGGAATTTGATCAACTGGTTGCCGTCAACTTGCGCGGCGTGTTCCTGACTGTTCAAGAAGGCGCAAAGCGGATGATGGCCGCGGGCAGCAGGACTCGCGAACATGGCCGCATCACGATCATCTCATCGATCACCGCGCAAGATATTTACCCCGGTTTGGCCGCCTATTCAGCGACCAAAGCAGCGGTCCTCCAAATGGGCAAAGTGCTGGCGCGAGAATGGGCACGGCAAGGGATTAACGTCAACAGCGTCTTGCCGGGTTATATTGTGACCGAGATTAATGACCAATGGTTCGATACCGAAGGCGGCCAAGCCCAAGTCGCGCGTTTCCCCCGCAAACGGGTGATGGATATTGATGCGCTTGATCCAACCTTGCTCTATCTGAGCGGTGATGCCTCGAAATTTGTGACGGGTGTGGGCTTCACTATTGATGATGGCCAGAGCTTGTAGTCACGTTTCACCGACAGCTTTATAGCGCTCCCCTCGTTTTCCGATGATGATTGACACTGGACCTCTAGCGCTTTAGTCGTCTCGTTTATGAGATTAAATCCTGAAAATGAGAAAAAGGTGCGAGATCAGCTTGCGCAGCGGCTGGAAGCCCTGCGGCAACGTAAAGGGCTGTCATTGGAAGAGGTTGCCGCGAAGTCAGGTGTGAGCAGACCAACACTCTCCAGGATTGAACGGGGAGAGACTAGTCCGACCGCAGCAGTGCTCGGAAAGCTCTCGACTGCCTACGAAGTGACCATGTCACAGCTTTTTCTTGATGTTGATAGCGACGCTCCCTCTCATACAAGTTGGCATAGCGCTTTGAGGTGGCGGGACCCTGAAACGGGTTTCGAGCGCCGAATGATTGGGCCGCCGAGGCGGGGGTATGACGTTGAGTTGGTTCATTCCGAACTCCCAAATGGGCAACAGATTGTTTATGATCATCCGCCTCTGCAGGGGATCGAACAGCATATCATTCTTTTATCCGGCGAATTGCACATTCTGTGCGCCAGCGAATGGCACATATTGTGCGAGGGCGACTGCCTAAGCCTCCATCTGCACGACTCTCTTGTCTTTCTTAGCGCGGGTCGAACGCTTGCGCGATATATTGTCGTAACCAGGAGACCACAATGAAACTCGTTCTAGGCGACTTTGCTGACGAGCGCGTGCTTGATCTGCTACGCTATCACTTGGCGGGCATGCACGCGAATTCTCCAGCAGGGCATGTACATGCGCTCGACCTGTCGGGTCTTGATCGGCCAGATGTGAGTTTCTGGACCGTATGGGATGGTGACGATCTGATGGGCTGTGGTGCCATCAAATTTCTGTCGGCAGATCAAGCGGAACTCAAATCGATGCGGACCTATGAGCATCATTTGCGGAAAGGTGTTGGCAGAGCGCTGCTCATCCATTTGATCGATGTGGCTCGCGCCAAGGGCATCAAGCGGGTGAGTTTGGAGACCGGCTCTGGCGATGCGTTCGAACCCGCTTTGGCGCTCTATCGCACCTATGGTTTTCAGAACGGCGAAGCGTTCAGCGACTATGTTGGGTCAGACTTCAATCAATTTCTGCATTTGGACATTTGACCGATGAAAAGCGTCGCTATCCTGACCTTTGATGGTTTTAATGAGCTGGATAGCTTCATTGCCTCGGCCTTGATCAATCGGCTGCGGAGTAAGGGGCTGGAGGCATATATCACATCGCCCACGCCAGAAGTGACGTCGATGAATGGCGTCCGCGTGGCGCGGCAAAGGGATTTGGAATTTGCGGCAGAGGCTGATGCCGTGCTGATCGGAAGTGGGATCAAGACGCGGGAGATTGCGGCGGATGCTGCGCTGCTGGCGAGCATAGAGCTGGAGCCGGCCAGGCAGATCATAGGGGCGCAATGCTCCGGCACATTGCTCCTCGCCAAGCTTGGCCTGATTGGGTCGCTTCCGGCCTGTACTGACCTGATGTCAAAACCTTGGGTGGTGGAGGCTGGTGTCAATGTGATCGATGAGCCCTTTGTAGCCCATGGCAAGGTCGCAACCGCAGGCGGGTGCCTAGCATCCCAATATCTGGCCTTCTGGATGATGGCGCGGCTAGTGGGTTTGGATGAAGCGAAGGAAGCGCTGCACTATGCCGCGCCGGTTGGTGAGAAGCTGGAGACTGTCGAGCGCGCGGCGAATGTGGTTTCGCCTTTTCTCAGACTACCGGCCTAAACCAGCTCACCTTGCAACAGCCTTGGCAAGTCGCCGCTTGTGCCGCGCGCCTCTGCCATGAAGAAGGATTTGAGCGGCGTTACCTTTTGCACCAGACCCAGTCCAAAGCGGCGGACCGACCGCGCGCGCGTGCCGGGCAAGCCGAACAAGCGGTTTAGGCTGTCGGTCGCGACGGACACCGCTAAGCTGTCCAGGCTCCGCCAGCGTTGATAGCGGGTGAGCAATTGTGCGTCGCCAAGATCAAGGCCAAGCCTTGCGCCTTCGACCAAGACTTCCGCCAAGGCCGCGACATCGCGGTAGCCGAGGTTCACGCCTTGGCCCGCAATCGGGTGAATGCCATGCGCGGCATCGCCAATCAGCACCAAGCGCTTGTCGGTAATTCTGGCCGCATGATGGAAGCCCAAAGGATAGGCCGAGCGAGGCGCAGCGGGAGACAAGTCCCCCAACAAACCGCCAGTGCGCTTGGTGACTTCGGCCATGAAGGCGCGGTCAGAGAGGGCCATCACGCCTTCGGAGTCGCTCGCTTTGACGGTCCACACCAAGGCTGATCGTTTCCCGCCCTTCAGTGGCAAGAGCGCGAACGGCCCGTCGGGGAAGAAAATCTCATGCGCGATCGTCTGGTGATCTTCGCTATGATCGAAAGCCGATATGATCGCTGCATGATCATAGGACCAATGCGCGATTGGGATGCCAGCGGCTTGGCGGGTCGGCGATTGGCGTCCTTCGGCAACGACCAGCAATGGCGCCTTCAATGTCTCGCCGCTTTGCAAGGTGACAGTCACGCCATGGTCGGCGCGGTCAATGTCTGCGGCCTTATTGGGAATATGGAGGCTGACATGTTCTGCCTTGGCCACCGCATCGCGGAGCGTGCCGCGCAAGATGCGGTTTTCCAACATGATGCCCAGCGGCTCATCCCCTTCGGCGACGCTGAAGTCCAAAGCCTCTGGTTGCAGACCATCGCGCACTTCGATGCGGCGGATTTCACTGCCATAGGGCGCTAACGTATCGGCAATGCCAATGGCTTTAAACATCCGCCAGCTGGCGCTGGCGACCGCACTGGCGCGGCCATCAAAACCACTGGCGGTGACAGTGCTGGTCTCCAACGGATCGACAATAGCGCTGGTGAATCCATGGCGATCCAAAGCAAGGCCAAGCGCCATGCCGACAAGTCCGCCGCCCAAGATGATGACATCATGATTTGACATGGGTGCTCATTAGCCGACCGTGGCTAGAGATCAAACACATCCGTTCGTCCCGAGCAAAGTCGAGGGATGCTGAACTAGCAAACATGTCTCGACTTCGCTCGACACGAACGGAACGAGAAGGTGTAGTCCGGAAGTGCAGGTCCATAATAAAAACCCTCGGATTCCAGCCAGACTCTTGACGGCGAGTCAGTGCTTGGCGCATTGTGCAACGCGTTAACCAACCGCGCAGCATGGGAAGGCGGGAGTATGGCCAGCAGAGCGCCTGCATTGCGAGCAACTGTGAAGCGAGGCGTCGTTCGCGGCGGAGCGATCATTGGTGCGCTTGCTATGGGCTTGGCGACGTTGCTTTTGGCCTTTGCGCTCGCCAGTTATAGTTCAGCTGATCCATCGCTCAACACCGCTGCCGGCGGGCCGCCCAGCAATATTGTGGGGACGCCCGGCGCTTGGTTGTCAGACATATTGCTGTCGACCTTTGGCCTCCCCATCATTCTTCTCTTCCCCTTGCTGATGGTGGCGACCTCCAGACTTTGGCGCGGCGCATCGCTTGCTGGCTGGGGGCGTTTGCTGACCGGAACGATGATCGGGATTATCTTGATCAGCACCGCGTTTGCGCTGTTCCGGCCAGAGAATTTCGGCCGATTGCCCGGTGGCTTGGGGGGTGTATTGGGCTTCTCCATCGCCAGCACCACCCGCTTCTTCCTTCAAATGCTGCCCTTCCCAGAATTTGGCAGCATGATCCATTATATCAGCATCGCCCTGTTTGGGCTGATTGGCGTGGTCATCTGGTCGCGCAGCCTTGGGCTGGATGCCGATGAGCGGGCATGGCTGATGCGCAAGCGTTGGTCGATGGCGGGATGGTTGCCGCGTTGGTCCAGCGACGAAACCGAATTGGAACCTGCGCCTTTTATCGAAGATCGCCCAGTGCCTGATCGCCCTGCACCGCGCCCTGTCGCAGAGGTGGCGCCCGCTCGGCGTGAAACACTGATCGTCGATCCAAAGCCTGCCCCGGCACCGTTGCGCAAAAGCCCGCAGCAGACGAGCTTTGACTTGAAAGACCGCTATGTCCTTCCCGGTCTCGATTTGCTGACGGCAGCGCCAGCCTCTGCCAAAGTCACGCTGGATAAGGCGGCGCTGGAACGCAACGCCCGCCTCCTTGAAAATGTCCTTGATGATTTCAAAGTGAAGGGCGTGATCACGGAGGTTCGCCCCGGCCCGGTTGTCACCATGTATGAGCTGGAGCCAGAAAGCGGCATCAAGGCAAGCCGTGTCATCCAGCTGGCCGATGATATTGCGCGGAACATGTCTGCGCTCTCCGCTCGTGTCGCGACCATTCCGGGCCGTACCGTGATTGGCATTGAGCTTCCCAATGCCAAGCGGGAAGCGGTTGTTTTCCATGAACTGGCGGCCAGCGCCGCATTTGCCGATCAAACCGCGCAGCTTCCCATCATTTTGGGCAAGAATATCGCAGGTGATCCCGTGATTGCTGATCTTGCCCCGATGCCGCATTTGCTGGTCGCGGGCACGACCGGATCGGGTAAGTCGGTTGGTCTCAACAGCATGATCCTGTCGCTGCTTTATCGACTGACGCCAGACCAATGCCGCATGATCATGATCGATCCCAAGATGCTGGAGCTTTCGATATACGACGATATCCCGCATCTCCTGTCGCCGGTCGTGACAGAACCGGCCAAGGCGATCCGCGCCCTCAAATGGGCGGTTGAGCAGATGGAAGATCGCTATCGCATGATGGCCAGCATCAGCGTGCGGAGCTTGGCCAGCTACAACGAAAAAGTCCGCGCCGCCCATGCCAAAGGCGAAAAGCTCGGGCGCCGCGTGCAAACCGGATATGACGCACAGAGCGGCAAGCCGATCTACGAAGAAGAGCAGTTGGACTTCCGCCCCTTGCCGCAGATCGTGGTCATTGTGGACGAGCTTGCCGATTTGATGATGACGGCGGGCAAAGAAGTCGAATTTCTCATCCAGCGCTTGGCGCAAAAAGCGCGGGCGGCGGGCATCCATTTGATCATGGCAACGCAGCGGCCATCGGTTGATGTCATCACCGGCGTCATCAAGGCAAACCTGCCGACGCGGATCAGCTTCTCGGTGACGTCCAAGATCGACAGCC
>DLOX01000145.1:8402-14569 GCA_002478575.1 Sphingomonadales bacterium UBA7473
AGCCGCACCATCCTCGGCGAACAAGGTGCAGAGCAGCTGCTGGGCAAAGGCGATATGCTCTATATGCCCGGCGGGAAGCAAATTGCCCGCGTCCATGGGCCTTTCGTTAGCGATGATGAAGTGCGCAAAGTCGCGGACCATTGGCGGGCACAAGGCGCACCGGATTATATTCAAGCCGTCACCGAAGAGCCCGAAGAAGGCGGCTGGTCCATCGATGGCGCACCCGATGGCGAAGATAGCGCCGAAGATCAAATGTTCCGCCGCGCCGTTCAAGTCGTGGCCGAAAGCCAAAAGGCCTCGACCAGCTATATCCAGCGGCAATTGCGGATCGGCTACAACAGCGCGGCGCGCCTCATCGAGCGGATGGAGTCCGAAGGCATTGTTTCGCGGCCTGACCATGTCGGGCGGCGCGAAGTGATGATCGATCGGGATGGGAACCCGGTTTAAGGTCAAGCCCTATTTTTTGTGCGATCAGTCATCGCGCCTGATATTTTGACCAATATGGTCACCTATATCAAGCTCTGATAAGAGGTGGATCATGGAGTTGAACGACTATGCCCGCGCTGAAGCGCTGAACCTGAGCAAAAGCGCTGTCTACAACATTGCCGAGAAGGTGGCGCTTCGTTTGGGCTTTCGCCCCGGCGACGATATCCATGACGCCGTTGAAAAGCTCAATGGCAAAGTGGATGTGGAAGATACGCTGCTGCAGGATTCAACCCGCTCGGGCAGTCTTTATGTAAACTCCCCCACGGACTTCCGTATCGTCGTCCCTGTGCATACAAGCCTCGCTCGTGATCGCTTCACCATCGCGCATGAGCTTGGCCATTTCATTTTGCACTATGTCTATAAGCGGCAGTTGGACCCCGATAATGCACCGGAAAAAATGGTCGCCCTCCGGCGTGATTCAGATGTCGTCGAATGGGAAGCCAATTGGTTCGCTGCAGCCTTCCTGATGCCCAAAGAGGAATTTGAAGAACAGCAGCGCGAACATGGCGAGGATCATCAAGCGATTGCCCAATATTTTGGCGTGTCCCCAGCCGCAGCGCGGATCAGAGCCAAGACGTTAGACGCATAGTGACTGACGAGGCCTGCCCTGAATTTTTGAGGCCAAGGCTTCGGATTTTCCTGAGCGCGGATATTGTTGGTTCAACGAAGTTGAAGCAGTCGCCGCTGCCCAGCTCTAACCAATCGTCACCCATTCGCACGGAATCGCGAATGGCTTGGTTCTCAAAAATCCAGGGCTTTTACATCGAGGCCTATCGCACCTTCATGCAGAAGTGGGCGGCTGCGTCCGAAGGCACGGCGGACCCTGATCGATTTGGCGAGGCCCCCACGCTCTGGAAGACCGTGGGCGATGAGATCCTCTTCACCAAATTGATCAGCGATCATCGGCAAGTCGCCGAAACAATCCGGGTCTGGCTGGCGACCATCCATAGCGTCAGGCTATTTCTGCAAAAGGATGGCAAGGCGCTTGATATCAAAGCCACTGCATGGGTTGCCGATTTTCCGCTGCGCAATTCCGAAGTCGCGGTCATTTCCAGTAGCAGCCAATTGGCCGCCCTGATGGCCGATAACTTAGACGATGGTGAATGGTTCACAGCGGGCGGAAGGACGCTGGAAAGCCTGTACAAGAACGGCGCGCCACCGCCAGGGTCAGTCGATTTCATCGGGCCTGCCATTGATACGGGGTTTAGGCTTTCGGGCTTTTCATCGCATCGCCGCTTCGTGATCAGCTTGGATGTGGCCTATATTCTGGCCCTGACCAACCTTGGCGATGTCGAAGGTGATCCGATCTTCTCCATCTATTATCTGGGGCCGCAGAATCTGAAAGGCGTTATGGGCGGGCAGGGCTATCCGCTCTTTTGGCTGGACGCGAGCCCACTCGATTCCGTCGATCGATTGGAAGATAATCTAACCGGCCTTGCGCCTCTCAATCGCGACCGGCTGAAAGATTATTGCAGTCGTTTTTACAAAGAAAATGTGCGCTACATCGCGCCGCCTTTCATCATCTCAGCAAGCGAGCAGATATTGAACAAACTCCCCGAAGGGTTTCGGGATGATCATGAGGCGCTGATCCAGAGCTTTTTGATCGAGGCATCTGAGGTGGAGGAAATGGAGAAGAGCCTCAGTTCGGATCGAGCAGGCGGGGCCGGAAGCGAGGAGTCCTTGGACAAAATGCTCGAGCTCTTGGGGCGCATCGCCGATGCTTCGGGTGACCGGGCAAAGGATGAGGGATAGGGCATGACAAGAGCCCATATGGCCTTTTGGTTATCGCTTTTGGCTGCGTTCGCTTTGCCGGGATCAAGTCCTGCGCAAGCGAGGGGCGCTATCGAAAAGCCAACTCGGGTCCTTTTCATTTGCCAAGCTGGGACCGTCAAAAGCCCCATTGCAAGGGAGTTGTTTAAGCGGCGGGCGGCGGAACGGGGGATCAAGGTCACCGCCTTCTCGCGCGGCATCCAACCCGCGCAACATGTGACACCAGCGCTTGAGCAGAAGCTTCAGGCCGATGGCATCAACACCACCAGCGACCCTTTGATGCGTCTGAAACGCACCGATCTGAAATCAGCGGATTTGATTGTCACCTTTCACGATCTTCCGACAAATCTGACAACAGCGCCAAAGCAGAAGAAAAAACTCCAAGATTGGACGTCGGTGCCATCGATGAATGATGCCTATTCGTCGGCGCGCGCCGATCTCGATGGACGAATTGATCGCTTGCTGGATGCAGTGGAGGCAAAAAAGCGCCGACCTTAACCTTCGCATCTCCGCTCTTTTGGCGAGGTTACACCGAGCGTCAATAAGGTTTCTATTGACATATTGTTTAATTTATGTTCTATTTGAGTGATGATAGAGGAATGGCTCTTACTGAACCAAATCGTACTTGCCCCTTGGGCAAAGGCATTGGCGGGCGTCAGCTGACAAAGATGAACGGGCGTTCATGAAAAAGCCGATTCCGTGTCAAAACTGTCAAAAGTCGATAGTGGCTGGTGGGGCCTAAGTTTAAATTACTCGCAGCTGGAGCCGGATGATATTTGGCCAAATTGCCTCTGAGTGAGCCCTCAAATCGCAGCATCCCGCACCACCGCAATCCCAGCCTCGCGCTGAGCCTTCAGCTCCTGCTTCAGCTTCGCCGGATCGCGCGCGAAGATGAAGCCGAAGGAGACGCCGCCTTCTTTGCCGATGGTGGCATGGTGCAGCTTATGGGCTTGGACAATCCGCTTGGCATAGCCGCCGCGCGGCACCCAGCGGAAATAGCGTTGATGGACCAGCCCATCATGCACCAGCGTATAAATCACGCCATAAGCCAGGATACCAATGGCGATCCACAGTCCGGGTCGCCAAGCTTCATCGCCCATGATGAGGGGGCTGCTGATCGCAAACATGCTGATGCTCATGGCCGCGCCGACGACGGCATAGAGATCATTTTTTTCGAGCAGATTGTCATGCGGTTCATGATGATCGCGGTGCCAGCCCCAGCCCCAGCCATGCATCACATATTTGTGGCCCCACCAGGCCAACCCCTCCATCGCGATGATGGTGACGATGACGATGGTGATGTTGATCGCGACTTGCATGATGGGCGAGCTTTAGCGCGGGTTGAGGCACAGCGCCAGATAGAGTGGAATTCTGCTGGCCATTTCCGCTCACCCTGAGCTTGACGAAGGGCGAGCGGTTGGGAGAATTGAGCCGCAACGTCTTGCCTTTGTGGTCGACAAGATTATGGCCATCCTCATTATGGCCAGCAAACCTCGCACACTTTACGAAAAAATCTGGGACGCGCATGTCGTCGACCAGCGTCCTGATGGAACCGCCTTGATCTTCATTGATCGGCATTTGGTGCATGAAGTCACCAGCGCGCAGGCGTTTGAAGGATTGCGCCTTGCTGATCGTAAGGTGCGGCGTCCTGATCTCACTCTTGCTGTGCCGGACCATAATTTGCCGACCACACCGCGACTTGATGCTGATGGCAATCGTATCGCTATTGCCGACCCCGAAAGCGCCAAGCAGTTGGCAGCGCTTGAGGCCAATGCGCCCGCCTTTGGCATCCGCTACATTGATGCCTCTGCACCGGAGCAAGGCATCGTCCATGTCGTTGGCCCCGAACAAGGCTTCTCGCTGCCCGGCACCACCATCGTCTGCGGCGATAGCCATACGGCCTGCCATGGTGGCCTTGGCGCGCTTGCGTTCGGGATCGGCACGTCTGAAGTCGAACATGTGCTGGCGACGCAGACCCTGCTCCTCAAGCAATCCAAGTCGATGGAAATTCGGGTTGAAGGCGAAGTCGGCCCGGGCGTGACTGCCAAGGATATCATCCTTCATATCACGGGCATGATCGGGGCATCTGGCGGCACTGGCCATGTGATCGAATATACGGGTTCCGCTATCCGAGGGCTCTCGATTGAGGGCCGCTTGACGGTGAGCAATATGGCGATTGAGGGCGGTGCCCGCGCCGGTTTGATCGCGCCTGATGACAAGACTTTCGCTTATCTGAAGGGTCGGCCCATGGCGCCAAATGGCGCGGAATGGGATGCGGCGGTTGCCTATTGGCGGACGCTCGCGACCGATCCCGGCGCGACCTATGACAAGACGGTTGTGATTAACGCAGCGGATATTGTGCCGAGTGTCACGTGGGGCACCTCGCCTGAGGATGTTGTACCCATTACGGGCGTTGTTCCTGATCCTAAGAGTTTTGCTGACGCCTCAAAGCAAATCGCGGCTCAAAAATCGCTAGATTATATGGGGCTGGTCCCCGGCATGCGGATGGAAGAGGTTGAGGTGCAGAATATCTTCATCGGCAGCTGCACCAACAGCCGCATCGAAGATCTCCGCGCGGCGGCCGCTGTGCTCAAAGGCCGCAAGAAAGCGGCCAATGTGAAATGGGGGATTGTGGTCCCCGGCAGTGGATTGGTGAAGCGGCAGGCTGAAGAAGAAGGCTTGGACCGCATCTTTATCGATGCAGGGTTGGAATGGCGGGAGCCAGGCTGTTCCGCCTGCCTCGGCATGAACCCCGACAAAGTCCCACCGGGAGAGCGCAGTGCGTCAACCAGCAACCGCAATTTCGTTGGCCGCCAAGGCCCCGGCGCGCGCACACATTTGGTGTCGCCTGCCATGGCTGCCGCAGCGGCGGTTACGGGGCGGCTGACCGATGTTCGGACGTTGGCGGAATGACCGGCACTTGCCATTGTGGGGCAGTGGCCATCATATTGGCAGACAAGCCTGAGTATCTGTTCGATTGTGATTGCTCAAACTGCAGCAAGCATGGTTCGTTGTGGGGCTATTTCGCGCCTGCCGATGTCAGGGTTTCTGGCGAGACTGTTTCTTACACCCATCCCGAACGGGAGCGGCCTTCGTCGAACATCCACTTCTGCGGCACCTGCGGCTGCACGACCCATTGGTCGCCCACGGTACATATCTCGCAAGATATGATGGGTGCCAATATGCGGCTTTTTGACTCGGAAGAGCTTTCCGGCATTCCGCTCCACTTTCCTGATGGCAAAGGATGGAGCGGGCAGGGGGCTTTTGGAATGCGCCGCGAGTCGACTATTTTTTAGGCAGGCCGGCCTAGCTCCCTCAATTCACCTGCCGCTCATAGCCAACCCAATATGGGGCCCGCAGATCCTTCCGCAAAATCTTGCCTGAGGCGTTCCTTGGAAGCGCATCGATGATGTCGATGGTCTTGGGCACTTTGAAGGCGGCGATCCGTTCCCTCGCCCAGCCGATGACGCTGTCAGCGTCGATCGTGTGGCCGGGCTTAGGCGCGCAGACGGCTTTCACCGCTTCGCCCCATTTGGGATCAGGCACACCAATCACGGCGACTTCCAATACATCTGGATGACCATAGATCGCGCTTTCTACTTCGGCTGGATAGACATTCTCGCCGCCGGAAATGATCATGTCCTTCACGCGGTCATGGATATAAAGATAGCCATCGGCGTCCATATAGCCAGCGTCTCCGGTGCGGACCCAGCCATCGTCGCCCATGGTTTTGGCGGTGGCATCGGGCAGGTTCCAATATCCAATCATATTGTTGGAGGATCTGGTGATGACTTCGCCCACTTCGCCCAGCGGCACATCATTGCCGCTGGCGTCCACAATTTTGAGCTCGACGCCGGGGAGCGCTTTGCCCGCAGAACGCATCCGTTCATTGCCATTGGGATCATGATCCT
>DLOX01000205.1 GCA_002478575.1 Sphingomonadales bacterium UBA7473
GGTCAGGCCCCCGGATCAAGCAATGAATTGGCTCCGCTGAGCTTTTTGGGAAAGATCTGGGGGAAAGCACTCACCATATCCCAATAGGTGTCACGCGATCTGTGCCTGCGATTGTATCGGAATTGGAACTCCTTGATATAGAGCCACAGATGCGCGTGCGAAACATGCCTGTGGTTCGTCCGGAACGGCCAGAGAAAATATGACATGAAGCCTGAGATCGTATCGACTTCCTCTGGATGATCAATGAAGTGGCGCGGCACATAAGCCGCAAGAGGCTTCCTTGCACCATAGGCGGCAAAGACCCGACTGGTGCGGTAGCAGGTCGTCAGAATTTCCTTTTGGCCTGGCATCAGGTCAGAAATCACGCGTTTGACCGTATGACGCCGGACTTCGTCTATGACCGCGACCTCAACTCTTTGCCCCGCAGCCGCTAGCAATATGTTTGCGATGTCTCGGTGGTGAGGGCCAGTCCGAACATTGTTGATGATTTCAAGCCTGGCGTGCACGCTGTCATATTGTTCTGAGCCTCGCGATAGTTCTTCGATGGCGGCCATATGCAGTCTGATCTTGTGCGCCATACGGAAGGCGGCAAGGTAACCGATTCCGAGTTGGCGCTCCAGAAAACCGGAATTTACGCCTTCATGTGAATTGGCAAAGTGCAGCATGGCATAGAACCACAGTCGCAGCGGAAGCTTTGTGGCGTGAAGTAGCGTTCCGGCAAGGGGCGAGATTGCGGCGCCGCACGCGTGCTGAAGGTATTTGTAACCTCTTCGTCGATACCAGTGACCGACCTTATGGCACTTTTTGCATTCTGCCTCGGGCTCCAGTCGCCGCTGCAAGACGTGATCGAAACAAGCTTCCTCTGTCGCAAATGCCCGGGCTGCATCCTGCAGGCTGGTCCCATCATATCCGGGACGAGGCGACGAAAACCTGCTAGGTTCGTAGTCGAGAGTGAAGGGCAAAGATATGTCCTTTCCGACGGTTCTGACAGCTCTTTTGGTGCGAAGCACAGGACAGCCAAGCGGTGCTGCCGTGAGGCCCAACCTACTTGTGATTTGCGAGCTATCCCGTTAGCGCGCGATGCAGGCATGCATAACGGTTGGAGGGGTAATGAAAAAGCTAGAAATCGAAAGCCTCTCGACAAGAGCCTTCAATGAACTGTCCCGGCGAGCCGAGGACAATAAGCGCAGCCCACAAGCGGAGGCTGCCGCGCTTCTGGAGCAGATACTTGCGCCAGAGGGTCGCTTACATGTAGGCACGGCTCTTGCTGACATGAGCAGAAAGAGTGGGCTTACCAACCAGGATGTTGACGCACTCGAAGGGGCGCGAGAAATCGGCCCGTCAATGCCGACGTCGTTCGGATGATCATTCTCGATACGCGATTGATCTCGGAGACGATGAAGCCGCAACCCCATCTGGCCGTCAAGCAATGGCTTGATGATCAGCATGCGGAAACGATCTATATCACCAGCGTTAGCATTGCAGAATTGCTGGCCGGCATTGGTTCTCTACCCAATGGTCGTTCGAAGGACGGAGTTGCAAGGGCACTCGACCGATCGCTTCAGGTTTTTACCGGTCGCGTGCTGACATTCGATACGCTGGCGGCGTGGTCCTTTGCAGATCTGTCGATCAAGGCCAAGAACCTGCCAAGGAGCTTTGCCCCAATGGACCTTTGCATAGCAGCGATTGCGGCGGCGCATGGTCTCCCGCTCGCCTCGTTTGAGCCTGCGCTATATGATGGGTTGGGCATCCCGGTGATTGACCCACTAGCCAGCGACCAATAGCAATTCGCCAGAGTTCAGTGCCTAGCTGCAGCGTGCGAGATCGAGGTTGGGGGAGGCGCAGACCAGCGATTGAGCACACGAGCCGTCCCGTAAACCGGGTGCCTCGATAAGCTAATCGACCCACCCGCTGATCGGATCCCGCGCGGGTGGAGAGAAGTAAGGGCGAAAGGCTGTACGTGCACCTTAAGCACAACCGGTTATCTGCAAATCACCCCCTTCGCGCGCACTCGCCGACTCTGACTTCGTCCTGGGGTTTCCACATTCGGCCACATGCTTGACCTGCGATGCCGGCGCGCTGCGATCTCCAGTCTCGTGCGCCGCAGCCATGACCGTGAAACCGGGTCTGTCGAGACGCGGCAGGCGAAGCACCTCGGCGACCCTATGCAATTCTAGAAGCTGGCAGTTCAGGGCAGGGTGAGGCTCGAAATTCTCTGACGGCCTAAACCACGCGCGACAAGTGAGACTGATTTGGGGCAGGTCGCAGCGCCTCTCTCAGCAAGCTGGCGCACTGAGCCCGCCTTCCTTTTTGTCCCATCGCAACCGTTTGCGGGTTGTTAAGAATTATCGGCCAAAGCCTCAGGCGCAATACCTAAGGTGCCCTTTAGGCCAACGCCTGCAATTTTCTTGGCGATCAGTCGCTGTGCGTTGTGACATGACTTGGAGCGGTGGGACAAATGACAAAATTTGCAGCTTTGGCATCATCCATGGTGCTGGCAATCAGTGCCCCTGCTTCTGCATCGACATTTATCGGCGACACATTCGCCGGGAGCTATCAGTTCCCGGTCGAAGGACGCACGACTGTTAATGGCGGTTTGTCGGTCGTTGCACCAAGCGCAGAGTTTACCTTTCTGACCGGTCGCATCAATCCAACCGCTCGCATTTTCGCCTCGAGCATCTTGATCACATTCGCTGGTAACGGACGCTATGTCGTCTCGGACTTCAACGGGATCTACCTCGAAAACCTGAGCAGAAGTATCATCGCCGAACTAACGCTTGGTCCCGGCACCACGGTAGACGGTTTTGACCAAAGCCGGATATCGTTCACGGAAAATACGATAGGGTTCAATTTTCAGGGGCTGAGGTTCAGGGCCGGAGATCAGATCAGTGCCAACGTCGAGTTTGTCGGAAGCGCGGTGCCCGAGCCCAGCTCGTGGATGGTAATGATCCTCGGACTTGGAGCAGTGGGTTGCGCTATGCGCAGCACGAAGAGGAAGCGCAAGGCCGCGTTTCTTTTCGGTTAGTTACGCGTCAATTTAACGATATGCTCATTTATTACCGCTAGTGGCTATAGATAACGCTTCCTGGTCTTCTGGTCCTCTGCCTCGGTAGCGTCATGCCCTTTTGCGACCCCCAAATCTTGAGAGAGATTCGGGGGTCGCACTGTCTTTACCGTCAGATCAAATCTCGATGACGGAGTGGCTATGGTACGCGACCCTGCGAGTTAGGGTTGGAAAAGACCCATCGCACCGGGGCATGGTGGTCAATGCAGCGGGCCCGAAGATTGCCTGATGAGCGGCGCCAACAGACTGCAGCACGCTTGCTTCAATCGCAGCGGCTACTCGGCAATCAGAGTGGCGCGCTCATCGATAACCGAGCCTCGTTGATCATCCTTGAGCTTTGTGCTCGGAATGGTCAGCTGACCGCGCGCTAGCTGAAGACCGCTTCCATCCAAATCAGGTGCCTTTCCCGATGATGTGGTGCTTCCACGGCGCAGTTCCGGGTCTTGTGTGGCTTGCACGAGGCCATCGGCCGGCAGTGGGCCAAGGATTGGGTCCAACGTGATCAGAGATTGGTCCTCGGTATAGGTTGCGGCCAGCAGATAACCGTCCAGCGCGACCTGTGCCTTCATGGGGATTGCTTCGCCGCCACTATAGGGATCAGAGAAAGCCGTCTTGCTCGACCAAGGTCCGCGCCACTGATAGAATATGTGAGAGCCAATCTCGTTCAGCTTTGTCAGGTTCTTGGCCCAATAGGGCAGAACATAGGCTGCATGGTAATGGGTCGCATGACCAACACTGGGCTCAACCAGACCAGAAAGCGCGGCAAACGCCACAGATTGGGCTCGCTCCCAACCACCACGCGAGGGGCGCCTTGCGAGTGATCCGTCACAGGTGAACGTGAATTGGCAACCAGTCCTTCGCTCGGAGCCTTGAAATACCACGGCGCAAACGCTGTTTGGAAATGCCGGATGCCTCATGCGGTTCAGCACAACCTGGGCTACCGCGCGTTGCCCGGTGATCGGCTCATTGGCTGCTTCATAATAAATTGCCGCCGTCATGCAGTCGATCGCTGACGCCTGTGACAGGGAGCCGCGCAATGAGAATGGCGCTGCCGGCACAGCAAGATCGGGATTGGCCGGTATCGCCTGGTTGAGGGCGGCGATCCGCTTTGCTTCAATAGGATCGGGCACGCTCCGGACTACGTCAGGCGTTAAGGCGAAGGATGCGATTGGCTGGGATGTACGGCCGTGCCAGCCGGCAAATGCTGTTGAAGCAAGGACAAGAACGAGGAAACCTGGCGCAAAGATCGCCATGCGCTGTCTTGAGCCTGATCGCTCACGGCTGCTCGGTTTCCGAACTGTCTTCAACATATGTTCCTGCATTGAAAAAGGGGGCGGCTAAACGAGCCGCCCCCTCATTCATCATGCCGCTAAGGTCTCTTATGCGAACTGAAAACGGACTGCCGAGGTCTGACGGCGACGCATTGCGAAACCAACAGCCCCGAGACCAAGGATCATGAGCATCCAGGTACCCGGCTCAGGCACTGCGCTCAGAAGGCTGTTGACCTGAAGACCAAGCGGATTGCCGCTCAAGCCCGAACCATTTTCAACCTGAAACTCAATCACGTTCTCGCCATTAACGAAAACCGGATTGGTAAAAATAAACGGCGTTCCCGCGCCGCGGAACTCCTGTGCCCCACTCGACCCAGTCAGGTTGCTGAAAACTTCGGTGCCGTTGACAAAAATGCGCCGCACAATGTTATCGGCCCACCACGTCCCACTCCATGTCTGCTCGTTGCCGACATCGCGCAGGAGAATGAAACCACGAAAATTGTAGAGGCCAGCAGGCGATGTGCCCTGGTTCGGGAATGCAGCGCCGTCACCAAGATCGGGCGAAATCCAGACGCTGCCCGGCTGGTTTGGAGCCCAAACGGACGGGCGCTCGCTTGCGGTTGGAACACGGGTAGTAAGCGCGCCACTAGGTCCCGTAATCTGCCAATCCGCACCAGTCCCAATCGCTACGTCTGTGACGGCATAAGCGGCGGTCGGCGTCATCGTAGCGGCAACTGCGCTAACGGCCAATGCAAAAGCTGTCTTCATGATAATCTCCAACCTCAAAAAATTAATGCGCATGCTGCTCGGGCGAAACGGAACTACCGCTCGCTTTTCGCCCCAGCATCTTCTCTGTTGGACCCCCCGGTCGAGATTCATCGCGCCTCGATTGACGCCGTTATTAGCGATTCTGTAGGTAGAGTCAACGCGCTCTTAAGTGACAGTTCTGTCATTTACGTAGCCCGCAGCCAAGGTCTCATCAAGGAAAAAAATGATTTAAAAACAAAGGAAAAGCCTTCGCCTCTTGCTCTCAAGCGGCTGATGGCACGCTAATTGCCGTATAACCGGGTTGGGGATACGAGTTAACGTCCCAATATGGCACGGTTCCAGGAGTGCTTGCTCCGCCATGAGGCCATTTTGCAGTTTGCGATGCCGGGCTTCGTTAACTGCGAAATTGCTCCGGAAGGTTCCAAACGCGCCGAAGGAGATATGGAGCGAGCCCGCACGGGTGCCCGGGTAACGATGCCTGTCAAAAATCTCGCTGCGGCAATCACCATGTGTGCGAATGCCCCATTTCGGGATGGCGCTCAGGTTGCGCCTCGCAAGTGCAACAGCGCTCACCTAACCCCTAAGGGCGACCCGAAGGGCGTGGAGCAATTTGCGCCTTTAGAGCGTTTTCCGTTCATTCTGGTTCGTATCCGCATGATCTGAAGTAATTGGCGCACTCGTCTGGCTGGAAGATGTCGACGAGCCTGCCGATGAGATCCCAGAGGCCGCGGACGGTGCGCTCGCCAGCCTTGCGCAGCATGGCTTTGAGCCGGGAGAAGGCCTTTTCGATCGGGTTGAAGTCGGGGCTGTAGGGCGGCAGGAAGCGCAGTGTTGCCCCTGCTGCCTCGATCCTGTCACGGACTGCAGGGCGCTTGTGGCTCGACAGATTGTCCATGATGACAACGTCGCCGGGCCGCAGTTCGGGCACGAGGACCTGCGCCACGTAGGCTTCGAACCAGTCGCCGTTGATCGGACCGTCCAGCACCATGGGCGCGACCATGCCGGTCATGCGCAGGCCCGCTACCAGCGTGGTCGTCTTGCGGTGGCCGTGCGGGAACCCCATCCGTAAGCGTTCGCCCTTGGCGCAACGACCGTGGCTGCGGGTCATGTTGGTGGCGGTCCAGGTCTCGTCGATAAAGACCAGGCGCTCCGGTTCGAGATCGGTCTGGGCATCGAACCAATCATGGCGCTGGCTCAGGACGTCGGGCCGGTCTTGCTCGATGGCGTGCCCAGTCTTTTTTTGCGCGTCATGCCCCGACGCGCGAAGAAGCGGTGAAGCCCGGCCACCGAGACAGTCAGACCCATCTCAGCCAGAGCAGCGCGCAATTCTTCAAGCGAGATGTCCTTGCGCACCTCCCAAAGAGCCAGAATATCCGCCGCTCGCTCCTCAATCCGGCGCGACCGGACGTCACCGCCTTGAGGCTTGGACGCAAAGCTGCCCGTCTCCCGGCGCCGCGTTTCCCAGCGGATCGCTGTCGAGGGCGCAACGCCAAACCGCGCTGCCGCCGCGCGGCAACTCAGCCCGTCGTCAATCGCCGACAGAAGTCGAGAACGCAAATCCATCGAAAGCGGGTGACCCATCCATGCCAGCCTCCTTCACCAGCACGGATTCTGAAGCAGAAATCACGCCCGCCGGGAATCCACCAGCGATTCAAAGCGGTCGAAAAACGCTCTAAATGGGTATTTCGCGCTTGTGGGCTTTCGACATAATTACTGTAAGTAAAAAATATTTTTAAACGGAAATAAATTACCTCTGATCGTAAAAAATAGTCAAATCTATAATTTATTCAGTTGCGAAGGCCATTTCTCCGTTAAAATTCTCAATTTTCTCTGGAAGTAATGAGCTGTAAAGTTCGATATAATTATCGACCATACGTTCAATCGAGAAGTCAGCGCTGCGTTCCTTACTGCATGCCTGCAGTTGTCCGCGGAGCGCCACATCCTGGGTCAGTCGGATAATCGCCTTGGCCAGTTCTTCAGCATTATCTGGGGGCACCAACAGACCATTGCTGTTATGTCGCACCAGTTCAGGGATTCCGCCGATGTCCGATCCGATGATAGTCATTCCGGCGGCCATAGCCTCCAGAATGGCAATCGGGGCGTTTTCTGGCCAAATAGACGGAAACAGCATCACATCGGCCATAGACAGTAATTGAGTCTTGGCCTCTGCCTTTACGAAACCGTGGAATTGAATGCGGGGGTCTTGGGCCACGGCTTCGTCAATTCTGGCCTGCAAAGGGCCAGAACCAGCAATGTGAAATTCCACAGGCACATCCTGTGGAATTTGCTGAATGGCTCGCAGCATCACATCCACGCCTTTTTCCGGAATCATTTGACCCAGAAAGAGAAAACGGACACGACCATCATGTTGCGAAGGCTTTGCCGTAGCTTCGAAATTCGGCAAATTGGTGCCATTGCGCAGCACAGTTATGCGACGACGACGGCGAAAGAATTCCAAATGCCCGTCAATCAGGCTTTGCGAGGGGGCGGCAAACACGTCCACATTCTGCATCATCCCTAGCGTCCATGCGCGATAGGGTTTGCAGGCACCGGCGCTATGGATGGCCTGCGAACTGTTTTTGCAGACGAGTGTCCACAAAGGGCAGACCATGTAATAATCATGAGCGGTGTGCACCAGCTTGGCACCGCTCCAGCGGATCAAGGGAAAGATTAGGGGGGAAAAATAGGCGATATTATGGGTGTGCACGATATCGGGCCGGATTTTGCGCAGGATACGAGCAAAGCGCCAGGCAGCCACCAGATTGAAGCTAGCAATGGTGCGCCAAGCGAGCTTGCGCAAGCGCGAGCGGCGACTTTTATCATTGGCCCAATATAGGTTTGGCGGATGAAACCGCGTCACCTTCACACCATCAACCACTTCCTCCACAACGGATTTCTGGTTGACGTCACAGGTAGTAATAACTTCAACGTCTACACCCCGCTCACGCAGACCGCAGGTGAGTTGATGCACCATCACTTCTGCACCGCCTTTGATGTCCGGCATGTACAAGTGATTGGCAATCAGAATCTTTGGCAATTTATTTTCCACACTACAGACCACTTTTGCCCAATCAAGAAACTCTTGCGTGCACTTCCGTATGGTAGCGCCATGATCTGCCTAGACCTGAGCCTGACGATACCCCTCGTTATATGAGCTTGCAAGTGGGGAGAAAAGAAAATTCCTAAGGATTTCCGCAAGCAAGGCAGAGCTCTTGCGTCACGCCGCATGGCTGGCGGTGTGCGGGCCGACAGCGGTGATTTCTGCTATTAGTTTATCACATTAATCTTTGTGCGCTTGCCATATGTGAGCGCCTTGCTATCGGTGCACAGAGGTAATAAGCTGGAAAAAGCCTGAATTCCCTTGTTTTTCAGCGTGAAAAATGTTGTTTCATAATGGGAAAGCATTCAGCCACATTGCTGTGGGGTGTGTGGCGACGGGACCGCTGCACATCATTTCGTCGATGCCGGAGTTTATGTGCATGAAAGTCTTGTTTGCCAGTGTAAATTACGGCGGGAAAGTAGTGGGTGGCGGTCAGCAATCCGTGGCATATGTCGCCAAGCAACTGGTGAGCCAGGGGCATGATGTCGGTGTGATGTTTGTGGATACCGAGGCCTCGGCCCCATCCAAGGATGGTGTATCTTTATTGCGTCTGCCACCACGCAATATTTATTGGAACCCAAAGGTTCAACCAAGCGGATTTAAGCGCGCTATTTGGCATTTCATTGACCGTAATGGCAATCGTCAGGCGGGCGAGATGCGGCGCTATCTGCGCGAATTTGCGCCTGATGTGGTGCACACCAATGTGATGTGCGGGCTGACGCGAGCCATATGGGATGAATGCGCGCGTTTGAACATTCCGGTCGTGCACACGGTGCATGATTATTATATCAACTGCCTTAGCTCTGGCATGCGCAAGGGCGATGTGAATTGCGAAAAGCCCTGCACATTTTGCACGATGGCCACCGCCAGCACGAAGCGTTCCGTTCATCGCGGGGTGAAGGGCGTGATATTCGTGTCGGATCATATGCAGCGCGTGCACAATGATGCCGGAGCCTTCGCGTCGGATACGTTGCAAACGATCATCCATGGCTCATTCCCGGAGCCAGCCTATCGCGTGCGCCAACCGCAGCCGGGAACACGGCTGAATTTGGGATATATTGGCCGCATCGTGCGCGACAAAGGCGTGATGGAAATGTTGGCTTCGTTGCGCGATGTGCCTCAAGATCGCTATCGCTTGCTGATTGGGGGCTTGGGATCTGAAGCTTATATCGAGCAGCTTAAAGCCTTTGCCAAAGATATGCCGGTGGAATTTCTGGGCCGAGTGGAGCCGAACGGCTTTTACGACAAACTCGACTTGCTGATCGTGCCTTCGCTTTGGCACGACCCGGCCCCGCGGGTTGTGTATGAGGCTGGGATGAGTGGCTTGCCCTCTATCGTCGCCAACCGTGGTGGTCTGCCGCAATTGGCTGGCCATGGGGAGCGAGGTTGGGTTTATGAGCCTACAGCTAAGGCAGATCTTACGGCTATCGTGAATCGTTTGCTGGCCAATCCGACCGAGGTGGGTGAAAAGGCGCAGGCTTGGCAGCAGGCCCGCAATCTTTTCACGGTGCCCTCAGTCACCGATCAGACCATGCAATTTTATCAGGATGTGTTGGCCCGCTTTTGAGAGTTAGTCTGCGGAATCCGGTTCAGTGTGTAGAGTGGATTGGCGTCATTGGCGCCCAGACAGGTGAGGTGCTCGCGCCTTTGTGGACAGGTTTGCGGCCAAGCTAAGCTCAGGCCGATATCGTCATCATGCCGCAAGTTTGGCCATCAGCAACCAAACCTTCCCATCAGGACGTCATTCCAGCCAATACACTTACACCTCCCGCGTTAGCGGGTTTGTTCAACCTCCAGCGCGATGCTTGAAGGTTTTGCCTAGTCAGGAGGTGAATTGCGCGCTAGAAGTAGCAAGCGTTTATTTTTAATACGAATTCCCTTGAAGGGGATGGGCTTGACAGAGGCTGTCAATGCCCTCTACCCGATAGTTGCAGCAATGGTGCTTAATTGAGAAGTTTTCACACAATGGACGCCAAAAGCCGCACAGACGCCCTCGGTTATAATATTTTGATCGTCGGCTTGGCAGGGTCCAACCGCGGGGACGACGCTATTGCCGAATGTATGAGTTCGGACATTCAGCGTCACTTTCCTACGTCAACCGTGTCGCTTTTTGCCGTGCGCCCGCCGCGCAATTGCCACCCGGATGTTATTACACACATCATTCACCGTCGCTCACTGCGCTTTCACGCTCAATTGTGGCGCGCGATTAGCAAAGCCGATGTGGTAATCATTGGGGGTGGCTCTATCATTCAGGATAAGTTCGGTGCCGGCTACATCCGCTCGGTAATGGGCTTGTTCTATGAGGTCAGCTTCATCACCCGCCTGTTGGGTAAAAAGCTGGTAACAGCCCCCATTGGGGTTGATCAACTGGAGACAGAGCGCGGTCGCCAAATTGCCGCTGCAATTCTGAGCCGGTGCGATATGATCGCCCTGCGCGATGAACTGTCGCAACAGCAATTGCGCAAGGTGTTTCCCGACATGCCCAGTCAGGTCTACACCGATCCTGCCTTCTGCTTTCCCAATGTTTCCTTCGAGCCGAAAAAACATCTGGTTGTGTCCCCAGCCCTTGAAGGCAAGGACGAGGATTATATTATCGCGGTGAATGCCGCCGCGATTACCGCCTATCTTGAAGCCTATCCCGATCATACGGCCACCGTGGTGGCTATGGATGATCGCAAACAGGAAGACGGCGGGAAAATCATCCATGTCTATGATCAGGTTCCTGCCCATTTGCGCCGCCGGGTAAAGCTGTGCATCCCATCGAGCGCGCGTGAGGCAGCTGCACTGATCCGCTCGGGTAGTCACTTGTTTGGGATGCGTTTGCACGCCGTCATTTTAGCCT
>DLOX01000140.1:0-145 GCA_002478575.1 Sphingomonadales bacterium UBA7473
GCTTATCATAGTTTGCCGCAACTGATTGCCCGCGCGGCAGCCGGAGAGCGTGTTGTTGATCTTGATCTGCCCGGCCTCGACAAATTTGCCGTGCTCCCCAAGCGCCGCAAGGTCGGCGCCAGCGCCTTCCTGACGGTGCAGGAAG
>DLOX01000140.1:202-11051 GCA_002478575.1 Sphingomonadales bacterium UBA7473
GTGGTGCCCTATACGCGCGGCGGAGAAGTCTCGCGCGGCTTTGATGCGCTTGTTGATGAAGCCAAGGCCTTGATCGATGGCGGTGCCGTTGAAATCACCTTGCTTGGCCAAAATGTGAATGCTTGGACGGATGGAGAGCGGGGCCTTCATGATCTGATCATCGCGCTGGACAAGCTCCCGGGCCTACATCGCATTCGTTACATGACGAGCCACCCCAATGACATGACCGAAGGGCTGATCCGCGCCCATGCGGATGTCGAAAAGCTGATGCCTTTCCTCCATCTGCCGGTTCAAGCCGGAAGCGATCGCATCTTGAAGGCCATGAACCGCAAGCACACAGTCGACAGCTATTGCGCGATCATCGAACGAGCGCGTGCCGCTCGCCCTGATCTTGCTTTTTCAGGCGATTTCATTGTCGGCTTNNTGAGCGAAGGCCTGATTGCAGCGCACGGCGATGTTGAGAAGCTGATGCCCTTCCTTCACCTACCCGTCCAATCAGGCAGCGACCGTATCCTTAAGGCCATGAACCGCAGTCATAGCACGGCAAGTTACCTGAGCATCATTGACCGCATTCGCAAGGTACGCCCCGATATCGCCATGTCAGGCGATTTCATTGTCGGCTTCCCCGGTGAGACAGACGCGGAATTTGAAGACACGCTGCGCATTATCGAGCGGGTCAATTATGCGCTGGCCTTCAGCTTCAAATATTCATCGCGGCCCGGAACGCCCGCTGCAGACATGGACGGTCATATCGCGCCAGAGGTGATGGACGAACGGCTGCAGCGGCTGCAAGCTTTGCTCAACGCCCAGCAATATGCGTTTAACGAGGCAAGCGTTGGCCTCCACACCAGCATCTTGCTTGAGCGCAATGGTAAGCTCCCGGGGCAGAAAGTGGGCAAAACGCCATGGCTACAATCCGCTCATTTGGTGACGGATGCACCGATTGGCAGCTTGCTTGAGGTGGAATTGGTTTCCGCTGGCGCAAATTCGCTAGCAGCCGTCGAATTGTCTTCGATCTCCGCTTGAACCTTATCCTTTTGCCCGTCATGTATGGGCCAAAGGAGTGATTGCACAATGGCGCGCAAGCAGGTTCAGGCAGAAGCAGGTGAACGGGGCCGGATCGAATTGATGTTCGATAAACCCCAGCTGCTGGGCCCTCTGTTTGGCCAATATGATCAGCATTTGGTGGCGCTGGAAAATGCGCTAGGCGTCTATATTGCGGCGCGTGGCAATCGCCTCCAGATCGAAGGTGAAGCCGCCAGCACGGCCCGTGCCCGCGATGTGCTTTATGCGCTCTACAATCGCTTGGTGCGCGGCGAAGATATTGATGGCGGCGATGTGACTGCTGCCATCACCATGTCCGCTGAACCCACATTGGAAGGCATTGTGCGCCATGAAGTGAACGGCTCAGCGCCGATCATGATCCGCACGCGGAAGAAAACCATCGTTCCGCGCACGCCAACCCAGATCCGTTATATGGAAGCGTTGGTTTCCAACGATGTAATCTTCGCGCTGGGGCCAGCAGGCACTGGCAAAACCTATTTGGCCGTGGCGCAAGCCGTCGCCCAGCTGATCACGGGAAGCGTTGATCGCTTGATCCTCTCTCGCCCCGCGGTTGAAGCTGGAGAGCGCTTGGGCTTCTTGCCGGGCGACATGAAAGAGAAGGTCGATCCTTATCTCCGTCCGCTTTATGATGCGCTCTACGATTGCTTGCCGGCTGAACAAGTCGAGCGGCGAATCGCAAGCGGAGAGATTGAGATTGCCCCCATCGCCTTCATGCGCGGGCGGACGCTGGCCGATAGCTTCATCATTTTGGACGAAGCGCAGAACACCACGGCCGGGCAGATGAAGATGTTCCTCACCCGCTTTGGCATGAACAGCCGCATGGTTGTGTGCGGCGATCCCAATCAAGTCGATTTGCCAGACCCGCGCAATTCGGGGCTTGCTGATGCTGTGGGGCGCTTGGAAGGCGTTGAGGGCCTTGCAACTGTTCGCTTCACAACGGCCGATGTGGTCCGCCATCCCATTGTGGGACGGATCGTTGAAGCCTATGAGGGGCCTAACGCCAGTTAACGCTGTTCTCAGCGTTCGGGTCGAATTTTTCCTATTGGTTACTTTGCGATTCGTCTAAAAGGGAATGTCGCAGAGCTGCAACAGAATCAGCCAGACAGAAATCTAAAAATCATATCGGGTCCAGGTTTCAGGAGAGGCATAGTTCGTCCACGCTTGCCAACACGATAGGTATGATATGCTTTTTTCACTGTTTGAAAGCCGGGAACGACGCGACCGCGATCGCGTCCAGATTTTAGACCTACAACAAAAATATGGGGACAGGGCAAAGCAGGTTTGTCTCGAACGCGCACGTGATCGCTCGCTGTCTGAGCGGAACCGTACGCATTGGCAGCGGATTGCCCGTAAGATCTGAGCGCAGACCAAAGTCTGACGGCTTTGATTGAATCGTCATTGCGAGCGTAAGCGAAGCAATCCAGACTGCTCGCCGCTCGCTCTGGATTGCCGCGTCGCCTTGCTCCTCGCAATGACGATTCAACCCTAAATCATTCGTTCGATCAGCCAAAAGCTTGCCATTGATCCAGCGGCATAGCTTACCGCTTTGATGGCCGCTGCGCTGTATCGGGGTCCAACGCGCTGCACCAAAGCCAGCACGCCAAGCGTTGCGGCAACGATCATCAACTGCCCTGCCTCAACGCCAAGATTGAACATCAAGAGCGCAATGGGCACATCGCCTTCTGGCAAGCCCACCTCTTTCAAGGCACCTGCAAAACCGAAGCCGTGAAGCAAGCCAAAAAGAAGCGCGACCACCCATGGCGCCCGTTCTGACAAGCGCGGTTCCCCATCGCGCTTCTTGACGCACTCAACCGCCAGAAAAATAATCGACAGCGCAATGATCGCTTCCACTGGCCTCTGCGGCGATCCGAACAGCCCGAGCGTGGTGCCCACCAACGTGATCGAATGGGCGACCGTGAACGCTGTCACCGCCTTTGCAATCGTCCAAAATCCGGAGAGGAGAATGACCAGCAACACCACGAACAGCAAATGATCAAAGCCGAGCAAGATATGCTCCACACCGATCATGAAATAGGTGCGGGCGACCTGCCAGCGATCAGGCTTGGCTTCGATTGTCGCCATGGGCTCTACGGCCGTGAGGCGCAAAGCCTGCACAGGGCGGCCTAAGGGAGACACGCGCACCAAAACATCGGTTTGCGAAGCGCCAAAGTTTGAAAGCCCAATCTGCGCCCCTGCGACCGTTTGGTTGCACCTCACTTCGGACTTTGAAACCAAAGCGAGCTGCGCCATTTGGCGTTTTGGTTCGCCAACGGTCAGGCAGCCCTTAGGCAAGATCGGCTGCGTCAGTGGCGTCACTCCACCGCGCAGGGGCGCTTTCCACACCAGCCGCCAGTCCGTCTCACTTTGCTGCGTGAACTCGATATAACCGGGCCTGAGTTCATCCGCTTTGGCTTGGGACACCAAGCAGAACAGAAGCGCAAGGGCCCAGATCAGCCGGATCATGGCTTTTCGATTCTGATGCGATATCCATCGAGCAAAGCCTGATAGGCCTTCGCTTCCCGATCTTTCGCGGTCGCTGCCCGCCAATCATTTTCGACCCGTTGCCTGACGCTGGCGAGCGGCGGCAGCGTCCCCGGCGTGACCTTTCGCACGCGGACGAGATGCAAGCCAAATCCAGATTGGATCGGCCCCTGCCAAGCGCTGCCTTTCAGCGTCGCAAGTGTCGACGCAAACGCGTCGCCAAAGTCGGTTGCGATCCTGCTCTGGTCCTGCTCTTCCATCGAGCGAGCAACGGACAAAGGATCGCCAAGGCCTTTCCAATCGGCCCCTTGTGCCAAATCCGCCAGCATCGTCTTTGATCGGGCCTGCGCTTGGTCCGGATCATTGGCCATCAGGTAAATCTGATCAAAGCTAAAGCGGCTGCCCTCCGCATAGCGGGTTTGGTTCTTCTGATACCAAGCCTGCAGAACGGCATCATCAACCGCTCTATTCTCAACTTCAGCAGCCGCCAGATATTCCATCTTGGATCGGAGGCGGCGGCGGATGATCGCATCGTCTTGATCAAGCCCCAACCGCAAACCTTCGCGGTAATAAATCTCTTCCTTCACATAGTCGCGGATCAGGCCATCCAGCTCTTGCGGGCTGGGTTCGCGACGCCAGACTTGCGCCCAATTAGCCGCCAACTGACCGACTTGCTTTTCGGTGATGGTGATCGTCCGGCTTGTCGGATCAACCTCTTCCCCGCGCCAAGCGAAGAAAGCAAACAGCAACGCCCCGCCGATCAGGAAATGAACGAGCGGTTCCTTCAACAGCCCTCTAAATTGCATCAAAGACCTAGCGCAAAACGGATCGCGATTCCCAAATCATCGCCCAATGCTGCGCGATGGCCCGGCTCGGTCCGCCAGTAAAGGTTAGTGCCCAAATGCGCGCGACCAAGCGGCACAGACCAGCTAACCTCCCGACTAATCTCGCGGCCCGTGGGGGCAAGCGACAAGAAGCGCTCAGTCGAGGTCGCGGAAAGCGTCGCATAATCATAGCTGTCGGGCAAAGTCAGGTTCAGCCCGCCGGACGAGATGCGCAAAGGCTGCGCGATCCGGAAACCAAGGCGGTCGCCCCGCACCAAGGCACTGCGCCCCTGCACATCGAACGACCAAGCGTTGCTTGCCAATCGATCCGTGCCCAGCCGCACGCCCCCCGCCGCCATCCGCGTCCAGCCTTGGCGATAAGTGCCACTGACACTCCAGCCCTTGCCGAGCTCCCATCCAAGGCCTGCATCGGCAAAGAGGGTCTGCGCGCCACCCTGCCCCGCAAAGCCACCGAGGCGTGCGCCCAGCAGCGTTTTATCTTCACTCAGCCAGGTGAGGCCGCCGGTTAAGCTGAACGGGCCAATGTGACGATCAGCGCTGAGCGAGACCGCGCCATAGCCCAGTGACTCACGATCTGGTCGGCTGTTCAAGGGGCTGCGAATGAACGCCTCCCCCGTCTCGGCACTCAGACTGAACCCTGTTCGGCCAAGCGCCGTCCGCAATGCAAAGGCCTGACCAGAACGCTGCTCAAAGCCCCAATCGCCCTGCGCTTGGTTGGCCGCGATGAAGCTGCCGCTGCGGCGTTCCCCCAAGGCCGAGCGAAGGCCCGATGCCGATTGACGAATGCCAAAGACAACGACCGTATCTTCGCTCAGTTGACGATAGAGCGCGCCCGCCAAGGCGCGAACCTGCTGCCGCTCATGGGCGCTCAGCAACAGCCGATCTGCAGCACTTGTTCCGCCCTGTTGGCGCAGGGAGAAGGACAAGGCCCCTCGCCCGCCGCTGATGAAATGCTGATCCGCATCAATCCCCAAATTGCGAGCAAGCTTCGATGGCAAAGACGACTGACCGATGGTCCGCCCCAGATCGAGCGAATAGGCCCGGCCATAGCTATCCAGCACAACCGCAGATGCCCCCGCCATGGCCGCGTCTCCCATCGGTGCGGAACTTGTGCCGCCCAGCAAAGGATCAACCGAAATGCCGCTGGAGGCCAAAGACATTTGCCCCTGCGGCTGGAAAGCGCGGCCAATGTCGAGCGCACCGCGGCCAAAGATCGCGTCCGTCCCCGGTGCGCCCAAATCGATGGTGCTCCGCAGCAAGAGATCCACAATTTGCCGAGCGCTTAAGTTGGGGAAGGCCTGCGCCAACAAAGCAACCGCTCCGGATATGACGGGTGCGGAAAAGCTCGTGCCGGAAACCAGCACTCCAGTGCCATTTTCATCGACCGAGAGCACTCGCCGACCAAGCGCCGCGATGTAAAAATTCGCGCCATTGCCGGCACGGTTTGAGAAAGTCGTTAGCGTCGTGTTGCTGCTGTCCAAAGCACCTGCGATCAACACCAGCCCGCGCGCAACGCTTTCATTGGCGATCTGGGCAAAGCTATCGGGGTTCGCTGCCGTGGTCGGATCCGTGTCAAAATCATTGCCTGCCGAAATGACGATGATCACGCCCGCCGCAGTCGCACGGTCAATCGCCAAGCGAAGATTATTGTTCGCAGGGGACCCGCCAAGCGACATGTTGATCACGCGGGCACCATTGGCAACCGCTAGGTCAACGCCCCGCGCGATATCATTGTCATTATGGCTGCACCCGGCATCAGGCGAAGGATCGGTGCAGCTTCCCGGAGAATCGGATCGCGCGATCAGCAAAGTCGCATTGAACGCGACGCCCAAGTTTCCAGCATCATTGCGCCCAGCGGCCAAAACGCCTGCGACGGCGGTGCCATGTCCGCCTTCATCGGCGAGGCCTCTACTGCTCGCGACATCGCGCGAGGCCGGGTGGATGCGGCCGGCAAATTCACTGAGGCTTGACGTAATCCCGCTATCGATCACAGCCGCAATCACCCCTTGGCCGGTTGCCCCCGCATTATAGGCCACAAGCGCGTTGGATTGGGTCGCGCCGTTTGATCGCTGATATTCCGCCGTGTTGAAATTGGTCGTTGGAGGCGGCGGCGGTGGAGGAGGGGGTGGCGGTGGAGGCGGCGGCGGGGGTGGTGCAGCAACCGGCGGAGGCGTTGGCGTGGAAGCAACACCGCCTCCGCCACCGCCGCCACAAGCCGAGAGCAACAGGATCGCGGGGATCATTGCCCCGATCATGAACCGCGTTTTCACCGTCATCCCAACCATCTTCATATTCGCCACTGCTCTGCCCTTATCATAATTGCAGCAATGCCTCACCCCGGCTAGAGGGCGGCATGCCATTCAACCGCGATATTTGGGTCTTTGACCTCGACAATACCCTTTACCCGGCGTCCGCCAACCTCTTTGCCCTGATGGATATAAAAATGGGTGAATATGTCGCGCAAATTGAAGGCGTGGATTTGATTGAGGCAAAACGCATCCAAAAGGCCTATTTTCGGGATTATGGCACCACACTATCCGGCCTGATGGCGCGGCACAGCATCGATCCCAATCATTATCTCGATTATGTGCATGACATTGATCTGGACGTGCTGACGGCTGACCCTGAGCTTGCGGCCTCAATCGACGCGCTCCCGGGCCGCAAGCTCGTCTTCACCAATGCCGATTCGGATTATGGCCAGCGGGTCTTGGATCGGCTTGGGCTGGGCCACTGTTTTGAAGCCATGTTTGACATTCGCGATGCCAATTTTGTGCCAAAGCCAGAGGCCGCACCCTATGATGCCTTTTGCACGCGGCACGACGTCGATCCCGCCCGTGCCATCATGTTTGAAGATATGGCGCGTAACCTTGCCCCTGCCAAAGCGATTGGGATGGGCACAGTCTGGATCAACAATGGATCGGAACAGGCCGTCCATCTTGAAGATGCCAGCCATATCGACCATGAGACCGACGCGCTTGCCCCTTGGCTTGCCGACCATATCATAGCCTTAAGGAGCGCCGCATGACCAACGCGATTCAATCCATCATCGAAGCCGCATGGGACGCGCGCGATGGCGTCAGCCCCGCGACAACCGGTGAAGTGCGCGATGCCGTGATGGAGGCTTTGGCCTTGCTCGATAGCGGCCAAACCCGCGTGGCAGAGCCCAGCGCGAAAGGCTGGCAGGTCAATCAATGGTTGAAGAAGGCGGTGCTCCTCTCCTTCCGGTTGAATGACAATCAAATCATGCCCGGCCCCGGTGGCTCCAACTGGTGGGATAAGGTTCCCAGCAAATTTGCGAATTGGGGCGAAAATCGCTTTCGGGACGCAGGCTTTCGCGCCGTGCCCGGCTCAGTCGTTCGCGCAGGCGCGCATATCGGCCGCAATGTTGTTTTGATGCCGAGCTTCGTGAACATTGGCGCTTATGTGGGCGATAACAGCATGGTCGACACATGGGCGACCGTCGGCAGCTGCGCCCAGATTGGCAAGAATGTGCATTTGTCAGGCGGCGTAGGCATCGGCGGCGTGCTAGAGCCTTTGCAGGCCAATCCCGTCGTGATCGAAGATGATTGCTTCATTGGGGCCCGGTCCGAAGTCGTCGAAGGCGTGATCGTCGAACAAGGCGCAGTGCTTGCCATGGGCGTGTTCCTGTCCTCCACCACCAAGATTGTTGACCGGACAACGGGCGAGACTTTCGTTGGCCGCGTTCCCTCTTATTCGGTCGTCGTGCCCGGCAGCTTGCCCGGCAAAGCTCTGCCCGATGGATCACCCGGCCCGAACCTGGCCTGTGCTGTGATCGTAAAGCGTGTCGATGCCCAGACGCGGAGCAAAACCGCGATCAATGAACTGCTCAGGGATTAGGCCCAAAACGGATCGACATATATCCAATATGAACCCTTTCGGTGATTATTGACCGTATAATTTACCATTTGTTTTCAATTTGAGCATAGTCATGTCCCTGTCGCACAGAGATCAGCGGCAGGAGCGGAGGTGCTGGACATTCAGTCTCAAAAAGTTGGTTTGATCAAACGGTCCCCATGTCTGATCAAGACCAAATAGGCCGCCCTAAGGTAAAGGGCGGTTGCGTAAACACTCACTCACATATCCTTCAGCCCCAATGCCGTCCCCCATAGGCATTGGGGCTGTTTTTTTGCATCGTGCGCGGAGGGGGCGGATGGCTAGCCTCGAGCATGCGCGACATGATTTCCGCTCCCGACCAGTTTTCGGGCGTTCCATTTGTCGTGAGGCTTGCCTAAAACCTGAAGTTCGTTCAGCTTTCTTCGGCGATGACGGTTTCCCAAATTTTCCTAGGCTTGAGAATGAGGCTTGCCACGAGTCTCCGCATCGGCAAAACTGCGTCATATCGTGCGTTCACTTACAATTTCGATGAAGTCATTGATGCGGCCGACCTGTCGCGGATACTACCTGCATTGTCTCCCGAGGAAAAGTTCGGCTTCGATGAAGCAAGCAAGAGGTTTGAGGCGCTGTTCAGCGGTGAGCGGGTAGAAATTGCTGCAAATGGCGCGGCTTTAGTTCGCGATCTCAAACACCGCCTCCCGGCTGACGAACGCTCTCGAACTGTGGTCTCATTCTTGATCGACCATTCAGGCTCGATGCGAGGTCTTCGTATGATGTCGGCATTGCTTGCCATCGAGGGTGCGGTCGACTCTTTGAGCCATGCGAACATCGCAACTGAGATTCTCGGATTCACCACCGCAAGTTGGAAGGGTGGCAAGTCTCGCGAGGCGTGGCTCTGGGCAGGCAGGCCTCCAAACCCGGGCCGACTCTGCGACTTACGCCATTTGGTTTATGGCGCGGCGGACCGTAGCATCCGTCTTCCTTGGCATCTTCGCATGGCGCTCCGGCCCGACATACTTCATGAGAACATTGACGGTGAGGCTCTTGAATGGGCTGCGAGTCGGCTTGAAGGCGGGGAATGGCAGCGGCGCGTTGTCTGCTTGATTTCGGACGGAGCGCCCGTCGATGATTCCACGCTTCTGGCGAATGAGGACCAAGACCTGTTGACGCGGCATCTTGAAGAGACCGAGCAAGACCTCGTCAACCAAGGGTTTGTCATTGGCACACTTCTCATCGGAGGTGAGCAAGTCCGCGAACCAGAGCTTTTTGAGCGGGCCGATGAACCTCAAGAAGCCGGTATTGCGCTGATACGTCTGATTGGACGCGCTTTGCTCCAAGAGTAGGTGCCCCTCACGGGGAATTGGAGGTGGCTGCTTTCGCCTTCTTGAGGATAAAACCCGACAATCAGCACCCCCAACAAAGCAGCTATGGAAGTTCTAGGGACACAGTGATTGGTTTACTTGCACCCTTGGCGTCTTGGCGTGAGCTGAAATCATGCTTGAGAATTTGACCGCCCTGAGAAGTTTCTAACTCACGCCAAGACGCAAAGTCGCCAAGAGAAGTGCTCATTTTGGGGAAAGTGGGCACGGTCCCTCCTTTTTGGGTTGGCTCCGCCGACGCTTCAAATCGAACCAATTTTAACCCATTAAGCCATATGAACCTTATTTGTTCTTGACGTTTCGATGCTTCATTGATAGGTGGTTTCCTTTTCATCAAGAAGGACACCTCCCCATGACCACCTATCACTGGACCCCAGCACTAGAACGCAAGTTTGTGGAATGTTTGGCTGACACCGGAAGCGTGACTGAGGCTTGCAAAGAAGTCTCTATGTCGCGACGCGCGGCTTATGATCATAAACGTCGGGGGACAGGCTTTGCGTTTCGGATCGGGTGGGATGCAGCGGTGTTGCTGGCTCGGGATGTGGTGGCGGATGAGCTTTTGGATCGGGCGCTGGCTGGGCAGTGGACGGAGACTGTGAAGGACCCGGAGACGGGTCGCACGAAGCGCTTTGCTCAGGATCGGACTTTGGGGTTGGCTTTGCTGACACGGCTGGACCGGATGTGTCATGTGATGGCCGATGAAGGCACCTTCCATATGGCGGCGCAGATTGTGTCTCAGGATTTTGAGGCTTTTCTGGATTTGATGTCGGAGGATGCTGTGAGCAGTGCTTCGGTGACGGATGTTCGAACGTTTCTATCGCTGAGGCAGGACGCTTGGAGGGTTGGGGATCAGCTGCCGAGCGAGGATTTTGTGGAAACCAAGGCGGCGGAGGTGGCTTCACCAGAACCCGAGATTCACTGTGAAGTTGCTCAGAATTCTGCCGTTTCTGAAAGCAAGCCTGAGCAAAGCTATGGGGCTTTGGATGGCAGCAGGAGCCAGCCGCACCATATGCCGTTTCGTTCGGTCTCCTCAACCGCCGTTCCTAGCCCCGGGCATCCCGATTATCATCGTTGGATCAGCCGTCAGGACTGGGCGCGGATGTAAAAAGGGGAGTATCCAAACTCGCCGTCATCCCGGACTTGATCCGGGATCCATGCCTCGCAGTCGAAGACGCGCTTGATGCATCCAGACCGGCACGAAAATCGAGGCATGGATTCCGGGTC
>DLOX01000140.1:11126-29807 GCA_002478575.1 Sphingomonadales bacterium UBA7473
CGGGTCAAGCCCGGAATGACGATGTAGTTATGTGCACACCGCCCGTCCAGGCCTAAGCAAAAGCGCGCCTTCGGCCTCTCGCTTACCCCGCCCCTATTGCGCCTTACGATGTTCGCCTTTGACCCAGCGGACAGTGCCGGAGCTTGCGCGCATCACGACGCTTTCGGTGGTCATTGTGCCATTTTTCATGCGCTTCACGCCATCGAGCAAAGACCCATCGGTCACGCCGGTGGCGGCGAAGATGCAATCGCCCTTCGCCAATTCCTTCAGATCATAGATATAGTCGAGATCGGTGATGCCCCATTTGCGGGCGCGGGCGCGTTCATCATCATTGCGGAACAGGAGCCGCCCTTTGAACTGACCCCCGACGCAGCGGAGAGCCGCCGCGGCCAGCACGCCTTCCGGCGCTCCGCCTGATCCCATGTAAAGATCAATGGTCGTGTCAGGGTCCGTCACGGCAATGACGCCAGCGACATCGCCATCAGGGATGAGCATGATGCCACAGCCAATGCCGCGCAATTCCGCGATGAGCTTTTCGTGGCGCGGGCGATCAAGCACGCAGACGATGATGTCCGAAGGGGCAACGCCCTTCGCAGCGGCAACAGCCGTCACATTCTCGGTCGGTGATTTCGCCAGATCAATGATCCCGTCAGGATAGCCAGCACCAACCGCGAGCTTATCCATATAGACATCGGGCGCGTTCAACAGATTGCCTTCCTCAGCAACCGCAAGCACCGCAAGCGCATTGGGTCCGGCCTTGGCGGTAATGGTGGTGCCTTCCAAAGGATCAAGCGCGATATCAATTTTGGGGCCTGAACCAATGGCAGAGCCCACCTTTTCGCCAATGTAGAGCATAGGGGCTTCATCCCGCTCCCCTTCGCCGATCACCACGGTGCCATCCATGGCAAGCTCATTCAGGGCAGCGCGCATCGCTTCGACGGCAGCGGCATCGGCGGCCTTCTCATCGCCGCGCCCGATCAGAGTTGAGGCTGAGATTGCAGCCGCTTCGGTGACGCGCACCATCTCAAGCACCAACACCCGGTCCAAAACTTTGCTTGCCATCACCATGTCAGATTAAATCCCTCTATCGTCCGTTGGCAGGCGCGATAGGCGAGGCGTGTGACATTGTCGAGAAGGCGGGATGGTAAAGGCGGATCAGCCTTTGAAGCTATCCTTCGCGGCTCTGCGCTCGGCAAGCTGATCGGCAGTCGCTGCGCGCATGAAGGGATTGGTGGCGCGCTCAAGGCCAATGGTTGTTGGCACCGTTGCTTCGCCGCGCAAGCGCATGGCGTCCACTTCAGCCATCCGCGCCGCGAGCGCTTCATTCTCTGGTTCAGCGACCAGCGCATAGCGGCCATTGGACTGCGTATATTCATGGGCGCAATAGACAGTCGTGTTATCCGGGAGCGCGGCCAGCGTCTGCATATTGTCAAACATCTGAGTCGCTGTCCCTTCGAACAAGCGCCCGCATCCCATCGCGAATAAGGTATCGCCGACGAAAATGATCTGCTCATCGGCAAAGTGGAATGCGATATGCCCTGCGGTATGGGCTGGCACATCAAGGACCAGCGCCTCTGCCGCGCCAAAGGCGATGCGCTCTCCGCCTTTCACCTGCACGTCTAGGGTCGGGATACGCTCAGCCTCAGCGGCAGGGCCAGTGATGGTGCAGCCCGTCGCGGCCTTAATCTCGGCATTGCCGCCGACATGATCGGGATGCCAATGGGTGTTCCAAATCTGCGTAATCGCCCAGCCCAGCTCCTCGGCTTTCGCAAGCACGGGCGCTGCAACAGCGGGATCGACAACCAGCACCTCACCGCTCTCACTTTCCCGCGCCAGCCAGACATAATTGTCACTGAGGACGGGAATGCGGACGACTTCGATGCTCATTTACCAATGCCCCACATTGGGCATGGACGCCCATGGCTCGGCAGGAGCGAGACGCTCCCCCGCCTGCAGCAGCTCAACCGAGATATTGTCCGGCGACCGCACAAACGCCATATGGCCATCGCGTGGGGGGCGATTGATCGTCACGCCGCCATCCATCAATCGCTGGCAGGTTTCATAAATATTATCGACCGCATAAGCGACATGGCCAAAGTTGCGGCCTTCGCCATAGCCTGACTCGTCCCAATTGTGGGTGAGCTCAATCTGCGCCGATTCATCACCCGGAGCCGCCAAGAAGATCAAGCTGAACCGCCCCGCCTCCACATCAAAACGCCGGACCTCTTTCAGCCCAAGCAGGTCAAAGAAACGGATGGTCGCATCTGGATCAGACACGCGGATCATGGTGTGGAGATATTTCATGGGTCTAAGATAGGCAGTCGATACCGAAAGGGGAAGGCTTATCGGATCAGTTCGATGGTGATGCCTAGCTCATCAAAAAACGCTCCAGAACCTGATGGCTTAGAGCATCGTGCGTTAAATCTGCACCAATGTCGTCCCGGACTTGATCCGGGACCCATGCCTCACTGACTACCACGGGTTGGATATATCCAGCTTATATCAAACGGTGAGGCATGGATTCCGGATCAAGTCCGGAATGACAGAGGTGATTCATATTTTGAGCGATGCGCTCTAAGGTTGATACCAGTCGTCATTGCGAGCGCAAGCGAAGCAATCCAGACTGCCTGCCGCTTGCTCTGGATTGCCACGTCGCTTTGCTCCTCGCAATGACGATTCAATCGAAAGTCATGCCGCTCTAGCTTCACTCACGCGCAGCTTCTGCCTTACGTTCTGCAATCAGCTCATCGACCAATGACACACCTTCAGGAACAAGCTCTTTAATCTTAGCCTGTAACCTGCGGACGGCGGCCATTTGGCTGGTGATCCTCAGCTGATCACAGTCCAAATGGATCATCACTTTATCGCCATCTCTCAGGCTAAGTTGACGCCGAAACTCCGCAGGCAAGGTCAAACGTCCGCCCTTAGTGATCTTCGCGCTTTGGTGAGCCATTTGACGAACATATCATAGCGATCGAAGTGAACCAAATTCAAAATCGTGCACTATGGCGTCTTTGGTGCACTATCCAATTGCTTGAGAGCAGCGGCGGCTGCCTTTCCCGCGGTGCCATTGGGCGACAGTTTCACCGCCCCTTCCCAAGCGGCTCTGGCCGCCGCTTCATAGCCTTGAGTCAAGGCGATGTTCCCTGCCTCCAGTGCCACTTGAGCATCGTCGGGCGCGCGCTTGACGGCTTCATCGATATGCTTTTCGGCAAGCTCCAGATTGCCTGTCCGCCGCGCCAAGGTTGCGGAGAGGAGCCAGACTAGTGGGTCTTCCGGAACCAGTTTGATCGCTTCATCGAGATCAGTGCGGGCTTGGGCTGGCTGACGCAACGCCACAAGAGCGCGGGCGCGATCCAGATGCGCCTCGCCCTTCTCAGCGCCCGCCAATTGCCCGCTGACGATAGCAGTATCGAGATAAGTCCGCGCTTTTCCCGCCTCCGTTGCGGCGAGCGCAGCATTCCCAGCTTGCACCCACAACCGGGCCGAACGGCCATCGCGATTACGCTCAGCCTCTGTCGCGGCTTGTTCAAAGGCGGTCATGGCTGGACCCCATCGTTCTTGCCGCGCAAAGGCGAGGCCCAAACATTGCCGCGCCAACACGCCACCGCCCGCCAGCTGCCAGGTGCTGGCTTCGTCAATCGCCTTGGCCGGGTCCGCATCGACCATCGCAAGGCAGGCAGCGAACCGCTCCTCCCCCTTTGCTGGAGCAGGCGAGAGGGAAGCGGCGGCGAGCAGAAGAAGATCAAGCATTAGACATCCGGCAAAGTGGCGATGGTGCGCGCCAGCAGGTCAATATCCTGCGGACGCGAGAGGCGATGATCACCATCCTTGACCAAAACCACCTGCACATCGGCTGAACGAAGGCGCTCAGCAAGCTTCAGCGAAATCTCCCACGGCACGTCGGGATCCTCTTGACCATGGATCAGCCGCACCGGGCAATTGATCCCAATCTTGTCCCTCAGCAAAAGTTTGGCTTGGCCTGACTCCCAAAAGGCTTTGGTCGTGACCATTGGCTCCGGGCCATAGTCAGACGGGCGTTCGAGCCGCCCATATTTGGCGATCCGCCCCTTTTCTTCGCTGGTGAAGCCCCAATCGCTAAAGTCAGGCGCTGGCGCGATGCCGACTATTGCTTTCACTTGATCACCTAGCGCCAAGGCCAGCAACAGCATGATCCAACCACCCATGGATGATCCGACAAGGATGACCGGCCCGCGTTCATTGGCTTCAACAATCATGCGGGCATCGTCCGCCCAGCCGCTCAGCGTCCCGTCCTCAAAAGCGCCTTCGCTCTCGCCGCATCCGCTATAGTCCAGTCGCAGCATCGCGCGCCCATTGCGGATCGCCCAGTCCTCCAGCGCGATGGCCTTGGTGCCCATCATGTCAGACTTATAGCCGGGCAAAAAGACAATCGTCGGCCCCTTCCCCGCCACGCGGCGGAAAGCAAGGCGAAGGCCGTCAGGACGGGTGAGGATGGAGGGGGCGGTCATACCCTAGTTTTTCACACGAAGGCACGATGAAAGGAAGATCATGAAGAAGATGTCTTCGCGAATTTTTTGCCATTCGCCGAAATAGTTGTTCGAAACTCTTTTGAGACCTTCACCGAAGGTCTCACAGCCAAAATTCATCAGCAGGCCAAGCTTGAGGTCAGCCACCCGTAAGTAAGTCAAAAGTTGTTTGGCATGGGCTGGGCTAAACCTCTCAACAGACTTCACTTCGATGATCAGCTGGCTTTCGACTAACAAATCAATCCGGAATGCATCTTTGATGAGGCCTCCTTCATGGGCAAGGTCCATCGGTCGTTGACGCTCGACTTGGAAACCCTTCTTTTGAAGAGCGAACATCAGCAAAGCTTCGTAGGCCGACTCCAAAAGCCCGGAGCCATATCGCCGGTGAATTTGCAGCCCGCTATCAATGGCTTCCGAAGCGAGGAGCTCAACATCGAAGCCAGACATCGTGATCTTCCTATCTTCCTGCCTTCGTGTGAAACATTCCCAAATGTCGGATCAAAACATCAAATCACTGCCCTCTTTTACATCGGGGTCGTTGGCACAGGCATCGACTATCGCGCGCCATTGTTCGGCGGTGATGACGGGTGTGTGCCGCGCGCCCGGGAGCTTGCTTTCTCTAAACGCTTTCTCCCGCTTTTCAGACATGGGATGGCTGGAGAGATAGCTGAAGGCCTCAGCAGCTTGGCCAAGCTCTTCCTCCCCTTCAGACAGGCGATCAAAAAAGCCCGCTGTCGCATCCGGAGAGACACTCGCCTTTTGCATCAGCTTGATCGAATAATCATCGGCTTCGGATTCGGCTTCGCGAGAAAAGCTGGCGGACGCAAGCGAGCTTAGTGCCCCTGCCATATCAGGGTTGGCGCCGCCCAAGATGACGGTAAGCCCCATTTGCCGAAGAAGCGAGACCATCACGTCGCGATTACGGATATGGCCAATCTCATGGCCCAGCACGCCGGCCAATTCGTCGGCATTCTTCGCCTCTTGCAGCAGCCCCCTGAAGATCAGGATTTTGCCGCCGGGCAGAGCGACTGCGTTGACCATGTCGATATTGGCGATGTTGACCTCGACGGGCTCGCCCTTCGAACCAAGCCGCGCGACCATAGCGTCAATCGCTTTGCGGCTTTCAGGCGTTTCGCAAATCCGGCCACCCAAATCGCCGACCATGGCATCGCCCATCGCTCGTTCCCAAGACATGGGTACAAGCGGCGCAACAATCTCTGGCGCTTTGATCGCGCCAAAGATGACGCCTGCCGAGATCACGACAAGCGCGATGGAGGCAGGCACCAGCCCGATTTTGTCAATGAAGCCGCCATAGCGCTGCGGTTTCGGCAGAAACCCGCGCAGATCATCGGGCAACGGATCGGGGAGACCAATTTGCCAACCCGCATCGCTTTTGAGGCCATAAAGCGCCCCTTCCCGCTTTTCGCCGCGATAGGCGAGATCAGCCCATCTGTGGCTTTGAAAGGCGACGCCTTCGCCTGCCATCTCAAAGCCTTGTGGGCCGTACGTGATGGTCGCGTCATGCCGAACGGCACTGCGACCATCATAATGCCAGACGGGATGCCTTCCGCTCACACAGCCCCCATATCAAAGGCATCAAGCAAACCTTCGCCTTGGCGCAGCGCGGCGGTTTCAGATTGCGTCAGATCCGCCAGATTCACTTCACCGCCCGCTTCCATGTGGCGGATGAAGAACGCCCAGTTGCGATAGCGAAGGAAAGGCCCAACCAGCATCAGCGGGATCAAAAAGCTCAAGATGATCAAGAAGCCAGAGCTGCCCGCAGTGATCATGGCCATCACTGGATCAACTTCTCCGCCTTGGCTCATCAACGCTCCGAAGCCACCAAAGACAAAGGCACCAATTAGGCCCACGATCACCGCTGCGAACCAAATGGCAAGATTGCCCAAAGCCAACATCAGCCAATCGGAAGAGCGTGCCGTAAAATCAAACTCAAGGCTTGCCAGTTTGACCGAGCCCACCGTCTCCCGCGCATAAGCTGCGAAGTAGACGAGCGAGATGATGGGAAGAGCGATGTAGAAGAAGAGGACCAGCAAGCCCGCAGCAGCCGCACCAGCGCCGACACTTCCAACATCGTCGCCGCCTTTCCACAGCGCGCCGCCGCCCAATATCGCCGCCAAGACGGGCAAGACATAGAAGAGGCCGAAGCGCTTCATCAGGTTCAGCCAATTCGGATTGGCCACAAAGTTATGCGGACCAAAGCTCATGCTTTCCCAACGCTCTTTGAACAATTTGGTTGATGCCCAAGGGATCAGCAAGCCCAAGGGAATGAAACCGACGATGGTCTTCCAGAGATAGGATGTGGCAAAGCCTGTTCCCGGCTCATCGCTTCCGCCATGAATGCCGTGCCAGCTTGTCCGTGACAGTCGATAGCGCAGCCCGCGAAAAATCGCGAAACCAATCAGCCAAAAGAGAAGCAGATAAGTGATTAGACCTAAAATGCCCGCCACGACAGGCATGCCGTTCAAGACCAAATATTGAGCCAAGAATTGGATGCCCACAATCGGCACAAGCAAAACGAAAAAGGCAATGATGGCCCCAAAGAACAGCTCCAAGCCCTTGCCTGTCCATTCCAGTTGGTCATCAATGAAGCGCGTATTGGCCCAGAAATATTGCCGTTCCCGGGTTGTTGCCCAGAAACGATAGATGCCCAGCGTCACGATTGTCAGCAGACCATTGGTCAATGCTATTGGCAAAAAGGCTTGCCAATTGCCTTGCCATTCAAATGCAGTCCGGTCTGGTCCACCTATACCCATCTTCTTGTCCCTCCCTTTGAAGCCCGCAAGCTTCCACAGGGCAGGGCCGAGGTCAAGCAGATTGGATCAGAGCGACGGCTCGGTTCAGCTGACGCCTCCGGGCTCCCCTTCTCTGGGATAAGGATGAGCGGTGCCGAGATTTGATGAAGGCGCATGAACCGTGTCAAATTCGAGCGGCTCGGGCTTATCAAGCCCACCTTCCCATTTCGCCACTACAGCGGTCGCCACAGCATTGCCCACCACGTTGGTGCCGGTGCGGCCCATATCGAGGAATTGATCGACCGCGAGGATGAGGACAAGCCCCGCCTCTGGCAAATTAAACTGCGCCATGGTGCCCGCAATGACCACAAGGCTCGCCCGCGGCACAGCGGCCATGCCTTTGGAGGTCAGCATCAAGGTCAACAGCATCGTGATTTCCTGCCCAATGGTCAGATCAATGCCATAGAGCTGGGCGATGAATATGGACGCGAAGGTCATATACATCATCGAACCATCGAGGTTGAAGGAATAGCCTAGCGGCAGCACGAAGCTGGAAATGCGGTTGGGCACGCCAAATTTATCAAGCGCTTCCAAGGTGCGTGGATACGCGGCCTCGGACGAAGCGGTGGAGAAGGCCAAGAGGATGGGATCGCGAATGTAGCGGATGAGGGAAACGATGCGCGGCCCGATCACCAGGAAGCCTGCAAAAATGAGGCCAAGCCACAAGATGCCCAGCCCCAAATAGAAGCTGCCAATAAACTTGCCAAAGGTCACCAAAATCCCAAGACCATTGACTGAAATGGCCTTCGCCATCGCCGCAAAAACCGCAAGCGGGGAAACACGCATCACATAGTTGGTGACGACCAGCATGACTTCGACAAGAGCATCAACGCCCTTCACAATCGGCGCGCCTTTTTCGCCGACGGCAGCAAGCGCCACGCCGAAGAAGACTGAGAAGATGACGATCTGCAGCATGGTCGTGTTCGCCATGGCTTCGAAGATCGACTTCGGGACCATTTCAGTGATGGTCGTGAACATGTCGACATGCTTGGCATCAATGCCCGATGAACCCACAGCGCGAGACAGGTCCAAACCGCTGTTCACGCCCGGCTGAAGGAAGTTCACGAGCACCATACCGAGCGAGAGCGAGACCAATGTGGCGCCCAGGAACCAAGTGATGGTCTTCGCGCCCACTCGGCCAAGCGATGCTGAGTCTCCCATATGAACAATGCCAGCGACAAGCGTTGCAAACACCAGAGGAGCGACGATCATCTTGATGAGCCGGAGGAAGATATCCGTTATCATCTTGAACCATTTGCTGGTTTCGGCAAGCGCCTCGGGCGTCATCGTGGCGTGCATAATCGCGCCGACAATGATGCCGAGCACCAAACCCACCATGATCAAAAATGTCAGCTTCTTCGCCACGCGCCCGCCCCTTTACTCATTTGTTTTTTCAGCTTCTATCGGGTCATAGATGGCTTGTCGAAGGATTTTGAAGCACCAATCTAGAGCTCTGCTCTCCAAACATGGGTCACATCTGTCACTCCGGGCTCGACCCGGAGTCCATGCCTCATCATTCGAAGCAAGCTGGATGCATCCAGCAGTAGGCAGATGGTGAGGCATGGGTCCCGGATCCTAGTCCGGGACGACGGCGGTGCTGATTTAACGCAAAATGCCTTAGCTGCCAGTTTGAAGAAAAAGCAAAGACCGGGGCCACCCGCCTAGATTGGGGGAGGGGGCAGAGCGACCCCGATCAATGCGACCCTCGAGGGGTTTGTCGGAAAAAGGCTGAAACGCTCAGCCTGTCTAATCTGGCCAATTGGTCGCCTGGACCAAGTTCAATTATGAAGCTGAACCTATAGCCGCCGTGGCGCCATATGGACCAAGGCCGGTAGCCTTTTGCTAAAAGCTCATCTCATCATAGACCTTCGACAGGTCCCCACCCCATTCCTTCTCATATTTCATCAGAAGCTGATGTGCCGGAGAAATGCCGCTTTCGACAATCTCCCGCAGCGGATTAAGGAAGGCCGTTTCATTGTCGCCCATGGCATTGACTTCGTCGCGAGCGGAGAGACCGGCATGGGCGATCGCAATGACATCGCGGCCAAGCGCTGCAAAGTCCCGACCATCTGGTGTCGGCGTGCATAATCCTTCGCGGGGGATGGCATCGCGAATGCGCTGATGATCCTCAACTGTCCAATCCTTGACCAAATCCCAAGCGGCGTCGAGCGCGGTTTGGTCATAGAGCAAGCCCACCCAAAGCGCTGGAAGGGCACAAATCTTGTTCCAACGCCCCCCATCGGAACCGCGCATTTCCAAGAAGCTTTTCAAGCGCACTTCAGGGAAGGCCGTGGACAGATGATCATTCCAATCGGAAAGCCGTGGCTTTTCGCCGGGGAGAACTGACAGCTTACCGTCGATAAAGTCCCGGAAGCTCAGGCCCGCAGCATCAATATATTTGCCATCGCGGAAGACGAAATACATCGGCACATCAAGCGCATAATCGGCATAGCGCTCATACCCAAAGCCCTCTTCAAAGACGAAAGGCAACATGCCAGTGCGATGCGGATCGGTGTCCGTCCAAATATGGCTGCGGTAACTCAAAAAGCCATTGGGCTTGCCTTCGGTGAAAGGCGAATTGGCGAACAGTGCCGTGCCGAGCGGTTGCAGCGCAAGCGAGACGCGGAACTTCTTCACCATGTCAGCTTCGGATGAATAGTCCAGATTGGTTTGGATTGTGCAGGTGCGCAGCATCATATCCAGCCCCATACTGCCAACGCGCGGCATATGGTTGAGCATGATCTTATAGCGCCCCTTGGGCATGATCGGCAGCTCTTCGCGGGTCTTGTCTGGCCACATGCCGAGGCCAAGGAAGCCAAGGCCTAGCTCTGCGCCAACCTCTTTGACTTGCTTCAGATGGCGGCCCGTTTCAGCGCAGGTCTGATGAAGATTGTGGAGCGGCGCACCGGAAAGCTCCAACTGACCCGCAGGTTCCAAGCTCACTGTGCCATCACTGCCCGACAAAGCAATAACGGTGTCGCCCTCATAAACAGGTTCCCACCCATAACGGGTAAGAGCCATCAGAAGATCGCGTATTCCGCCCTTTTCATCATAGGATGGCGCACGATGATCCTCGGTGCGGAACACGAACTTCTCATGCTCCGTGCCAATCCGCCAGCGATCCTTGGGCTTCTCCCCTCCGGAAAAGACCGAGAGCAAATCGGCTTTGGTTTCAATGAAAGGATCGGGCTTGTCAGATGTCGTGCGTGTGCTCATGAGGTTCGCCCATAGGCCGGTCAGTTTCATTTGGAAATTGAAAAGAAGCCCCCCCCATTTGGTCCATTACGGACTGTTAACCATCCCCGATTATTGGGGGTGGATCATGGGGACATTTGCGCGACATTGGTGGATTGCTAGGATGGCAGCTTTGCTCGCTGCACTCTTGGTCGTCGCATGGGGAAACCCGGCTGCGGCACAAAACTGCTCTCCAGCGACTAGCCAGGGCACGGCGCCTTCTGGCTGGCAAACCTACTGTTGGCTGAACTTCGCCACTTATAACGACACGACGGCGCGTTCGGCAGCGGGCCAGAATTTCAGCTTTGCCTTAACCGATGGGTCAACGCTGAGCTTCAATGTCAAAACGAGCACTACGTCCCCAACGATCGTATCAACCCCAGCGCCTTCATGGACTGGCGCAGCCGTCGGAAATACGGCCTTTCTTGGCATTCCTGGCAGCCCCATTCTCTATCAACAGGCCGGCGGCACAACGGTTCTGACTTTCTCCAACATTCTGGTAACGCCGCCGCCTGGCGTTCCTCCAGTCACCGTCTACTCCTTCGTTGCGGCTGATGCGGAATCAACCAACAATGGCGAGTCTCTATCCTTCGTGACCAACGGCACGGGCTGGGTTGAGTTAGATGAAGTGCCGCCGATTAGCGGAAATCTCTACCCTTCACGGACTGGCGCAGGATCATCAACCTTCACCGAAACGGGTGTCGCCGGAACCGTAGGCGGCTATATCGTTGGCTCGACTGGCCCGACAACCGTCACAACCACATTGGTCGGTGGCGGCTTGCAAGGCGCCATGTTTGCCGTCCGCTTTGCGTCGCTTCGGCTGACCAAGCAAATCTCTGGCGCACGCGTGAATGCGGCTGATCAGTTCAAATTTGACATTAAAGCAACCGCGTCAGGCACTGTCATGGCGACCGGCACAACCAGCGGAACTGGTTTGGGCCCATTCAACCAAGCGGTTGCCACATTGGCATCGGGTGTGCCGCTGACGATTGAGGAATCTATGGCGCCCGGCAGCGTCAGCACTTTAGCGAAATATCGGTCTACGCTGAACTGCACCAACAGCACCGTGAATTTCCCAGCAACGCCGCTGCCCAGCAATGTCGTGACCACCAGCTATAATTTTGGTGCCCTGCAATTTGGCGACAATATCCTGTGCACCTTTACCAATCAGCCCTTCCCCCATGTCCGGCTGACCAAGGCGCTTGGCGGCACCGGTAGACGCTTTGCGGGCGATCAGTTCACAATGAACATCAACCAGGGGGCTAGCACCGTGGCAACCACAACGACAACAGGCACTGGCACAACCGTGACCAATGGCAGCACGCCGCAATTTCAAGCGACAGTCGGCCAAAGCTATAGCTTCAACGAACTCGCGTCGGGCACGACCAATTTGCTGCAATATACATCATCCATTGCCTGTACGAAGCCAGCGGGGTCCACAACCGTTCTGCCAACGGTGCTAGGCGGCAGCATCACGCCCCAGATGGGCGATGTGATTGAGTGCATCATCACCAATACGCCCAATGCAGCCAATGCCTTACTGACGGTGGTCAAATTCTCAACTGTGATCTCCGATCCTGTGAATGGCACGGTGAACCCCAAGATGATCCCCGGCGCCGTGGTTCGTTATTCGATCACTGTAACGAACACGGGCACGCTTACGGTGACCAACAACAGCATCATCATCACGGACCCGTTGCCGAGTGACTTTCTCTATCATGCGGCAACGCCAGTTACCTTCACCAACGGCACGCCCGTGAGCGGGCTCAACGCCTTTAATGCCGCAACCATGGTTACCTTTTCCAGCGCGACCGGCGGCGGCGCGCCCTACACCTATGCCCCTAACACGGCCGGCTATGATGCCAATGTGAAGGGTCTGCGGATCAATCCCACCGGGACAATGGCTGGGGCGACTGGCGCTGGCCAGCCGAGCTTCACCGTCTCATTCTTGGGACAGATTAAGTAGCGGCAGCCCAATCGCCTGCTTGCGCCATCCAGACTGAAAGAGCCGCAATGGCCGCCGTTTCTGCCCGGAGGATTCGCGGTCCAAGCGAAACGCCGACGGCTTGGGGCAAAGCACGGACCAGTCCGCGTTCCTCATAATCAAAGCCACCTTCGGGGCCAATGAGGATTGCTGCTGGGCCGGGAAGATCGGCAATGGCATCAGCAAAAGGCTGGCCGCCTTGTTCATCTGCAAAGAAGAGTGTGCGTTCGCTTGGCCAAGACTTAAGCAAGGCCGGCAGCTTTATCGCTTCGAAGATTTCGGGAAGCGCCGTGCGCCCGCATTGCTCCGCCGCTTCAATCATCTGGGTACGGAGGCGATCCAGATTGAGCCGATCCACAATCGTACGCCGGGTAAGCACCGGCTGATAGCGCGCCGCACCAAGCTCACAGGCTTTTTCCACCAGCACGTCCATCCGCGCTTTCTTAATCGGCGCCGCAAGCAGCCAGAGATCTGGCACATCTTCCCTTGGCCGCAACTGGGCTCGAACGTCTAAGATGAGATCCCGTTTGCCCATCGCGCCAACTTCAGCGAGCCATTCACCGGTTTGATCGTCGAACAGCTTGACCGGATCGCCAGCTTTTAACCGCATGACGCTGATCAGATAATGGGCCTGCCCACCATCAATCCGCAGCGCTTCCCCCTCGCCCAGTCGCTGCTCAACGAAGAGGCGCGGCGTGCTTTGCGGCGGCCAAGCGGGGGTCGCAACCATTAGGTTCAGCGAGCAGAAATGAGCTTCACCAGCTCATGCAGATAGTCTCGCCCTTCATAAACGGATTTCACGCGGATCCGCTCATTCAGGCCATGCATCCCGCCGCCATCGGCCTCCATCATGATCCCTGGAACGCCGTAGGTGGGGATGCCAATGATGCCGGTCATGGTTGCGTCGGTCGCACCGGTTGACATGATCGGGATCAGGGGAACGCCCGGGAACATCTTCATGCCCAATTGCTTGGCCGGTTCCATGATGCGTGGATCAAGCGGCGGGGAAACGGCCATGGGCCGATGCGGTGTGCGCAACGTGATGCTGACCTTTGGATTGGCAATCACGCGGGCCAGCTCTGACTGAACCGTCTCGGTCGACATCCCGGGCACAATCCGGCAGTTGATGGTGGCGCGGGCCCGTTGCGGCAAAGCATTGGCAGCATGGCCACCGCTCAGCATTGTGGCCACGCAAGCCGTCCGCAACGTGCTGTTCATGATCGGATCAGAGGAGAGCATAGTACCGGCCTGCTCATTCTTCTCATCAGCGACCAAAGCCAACATGAGCTTCGCCACTTCAGGGGGCGATGAGGCCGCATATTGCGTCAGGAAGCCCCGCGTAGTGTCATTGAGCATGATTGGAAAACGGTGCTTGGAAATGGCGGTCAGCGCCAGAGCCAGCTCATTGATCGCATTGTCCGGCCGAGGGACGCTGCTGTGCCCGCCGGGATTGGTGACTTCCAAATCAAACGTCCGTGTCGCCTTTTCGCCCACTTGCATCGCGAGCAATTGCGGCTTGCCGCTTGGGTCAAGCCGCCCGCCGCCGCCTTCGTTCAACGCAAATTCCGCTTGCAGCAGTTCCGGGCGATTGCGGGCGAGCCACTCGGCCCCATTGAGCACGCCTTCGCTGCTTTCTTCCCCACAGGTCGCGGCCAATTTGATGGTGCGCTTAGGCGTAAAGCCGTCCTTCTTGAAGCGGATCAAGCTATCGACCCACATCGCAGCCTGCGCCTTGTCATCGATCACGCCGCGCCCAAAGAAGAAGCCATCTTCTTCAATCAAAGTGAAGGGATCGCGCGTCCAATCTTCACGTTTGGCCTCCACCACATCGATATGGGCCAGCAAGAGCATGGGTTTCAGCTTCTTCGACGAACCTTTGAGCGTCGCGACCAAATTGCCTTCGCGATCATGGCCCGGTGTTTTGATGACTTGCACTTCATCTTTCGTGTAGCCTGCCGCCATCATCCGCGCGGCAAGCCGTTCAGCGGCAAGCGTGCAACTGCCATTGGAAAAGGCGGTGTTGGTTTCGACCAGCTCTTCATACAATTCGCGGAAGGCCGCTTGATCAGGGCGAAGCGGCGTCTGCGTGTGAGCGCTCGTCGCCGTGAGTGCCGCAATTATGGCCAATAGAGTTTTGCGCATGTCCGTCTCCCCTTTATCCCTTTGGCAAAACCCTAGCCCCGCTTCCGCCCAGCGGCAACAGGCGCTAGGAGGCGCATCCTATGACCACCCTGACCCCTGACAGCGAATATCGCGGCCTGATGCGCTTGATGCCGGAGGCCGCGCGGCCATTCGCGCTGCTTGCTCGGTTTGACCGGCCGATTGGCTGGTGGCTGCTGTTTTGGCCATGCAGTTGGGGGCTGCTCTTGTCCGGCGGCTTAGCCACCCATTGGCCGCTGCTGGGCTGGTTCCTGCTCGGCTCGATCGCGATGCGCGGCGCAGGCTGCGTCTATAATGATATGGCGGACCGCGATCTGGACGCTCAAGTGGAACGCACGCGGAATCGCCCATTGGCAAGCGGCGCGGTTTCGATGAAAGCTGCTTGGGTTTGGCTGATTTTGCTCGCCTTGGTGGGCTTGGTTGTCTTGTTGCAGCTCAACTTTAACGCCCAATTGTTGGCGCTTGAAAGCCTGATCCTTGTCGCGGCCTATCCGTTCATGAAGCGGATCACGTGGTGGCCGCAAGTCTGGCTCGGCTTTGTCTTTAGCTGGGGCGCGCTCGTCGGCTGGATTGCGGTTGCGGAACATGCCCATATTGCGATGGGCTTTCTTTATCTCGGCAGCGTCGCGTGGGTCATTGGCTATGATACCGTCTACGCCATTCAGGATATTGAAGATGATGCCATTGTCGGGGTTCGTTCAACAGCCCGTCGGTTCGGCAAACATGTGCGCTTGGGCGTCGGTATTTTCTATGTAGCCGCTATCCTGCTCTGGGCCTTCGCAATTTGGTCGGTCCGCCCTCAGCCCTTGGCGGTGCTGGCGCTCCTCCCCGTCACCCTGCACCTGATCTGGCAAGTCGCCAGTTTGAAGCCCGATGACGGCAGCGACGCCTTGGCCAAGTTCCGGTCCAACCGGCAAGCTGGCTTCCTGATGGCTTTGGCGACGCTTGTTGTGGGGAGCGCTTGAGCTTCCGGCCATCTCCGCCTAAGCGATTCTCTTATGCTGACAACAGAACAAGCCAAAGATCGCGCCCATGACCTCGTGAAGCGCGCCATGGCCGCAGGGGCCGATGCCGCTGATGCCGTTTATTCCGGAAATGCATCGCGCGACGTTCAAGTGCGCTTGGGCGCTCTGGAAGATGTGGGCAGTGCCGAAGGCGAAGATATTGGCCTTCGCGTTTTCGTGGGCAAACAATCAGCAAGCGTCTCTTCTTCAGACCTTTCGGCTCGGGCATTGGATGCTTTGGCCGAACGGGCTGTCGCCATGGCCCGGCAAGCCCCTGAAGATGCCTATGCGGGGCTTGCTCCTGAAGATCGCCTGTTCAAAGGCAAAGTGCCTGATCTTGATCTGAGCGACACAGCGGAGCCTAGCCCAACCGAAATGCGCGAACGGGCGATGATTGCTGAAGATGCCGCTCGCGCCGTTCATGGCGTCACCAACAGCGAAGGTGCAAGCGCCAGCATGGGCCAGGCGGTTGTCGCGCTTGCGACCAGCCATGGCTTCGCGGGTGGCTATGGCGGAACAAGCCACAGCGTCTCTGCAAGTGTTCTCGCCGGGGAAAGCAGTGGGATGGAGCGTGACTATGCCTATCATGTCACGCGCTATCTGAATGATCTGGATGATGCCGCTGCGATTGGCAAAGAAGCCGGCGATCGCGCCGTGGCACGCCTCTCGCCCGCTCGCCTCAAAAGCGGCCTAATGCCGATCCTGTTCGATCCTCGGGTCAGCTCGTCGCTTATCGGCCATTTGCTCGGCGCGATCAGTGGCAGCAGCATCGCCCGGAAAACTAGCTTTTTGATTGATCAGCTGGGCGAAGCGATCTTCTCATCCAACGTGACAGTGCTTGATGATCCACTGCGCATCCGAGGCCTTAGGTCGCGGCCTTTCGATGGCGAAGGCTTGGAAGCCAAGCCAACCAACATCATTGATGCAGGCGTCTTGACGGGATGGATGATGGACAGCGCCTCTGCCCGACAACTCAATCTCGAACCAACAGGCCATGCCTCACGCGGCGTGAGTGGCCCTCCGGGTGTTTCCTCGTCCAACCTCCACATGGCCGCTGGAGCCGCCACGCCTGCTGAACTCATGGCTGACATCAAGACTGGGTTCTACGTGACTGAGCTGATTGGCATGGGCGTCAATGGACTGACCGGCGATTATAGCCGCGGCGCATCCGGCTTCCTGATCGACAATGGCCAAATTGCGGGGGCGGTCTCCGAGGTGACCATTGCGGGCAATTTGAAAGATATGTTCAAAGCGCTGATCCCTGCCAATGATCTGACCTTCCGCCAAGGCAGCAATGCGCCAACGGTGCGCGTGGATGGGATGATGGTCGCCGGTGAATGATCCCTTCTTTGCGGCAATAGCAGAGGTCGCTGAAGAAGCGGGCCGGATCGCCATGCATCATTGGCGCGGCGATTTTGAGCAGTGGGAAAAGTCCCCCGGCAATCCGGTCAGCGAAGTCGATATGGCGATTGACCAGTTCCTGAAAAAGGAACTGGCGCGACTCGATCCCGAAGCAGGGTGGTTGTCCGAAGAAACTGCCGATGATCCTGAACGATTGCTGCGTAGCCGCATATGGGTGGTCGATCCGATTGATGGCACCCGGGATTTTGTCCGTGGTCGGCCAGGTTGGGCCGTGTCTATTGCCTTGGTTGAGGCTGGCCGCCCCATCTTTGGCGTGCTTGATGCGCCCGCGCGATCTGAAAAGTGGCAAGCAACGCTTGGTGGCGGCGCAACGCTTAACGGTTTGCCCATCTCAGCCAGCACCCATGGATCGATGAGCGGCGCGCGCGTCCCGGCGGATGCTTTGCCAAAAGGCGATGTTGATCTGATCGCGGTGTTTAAGCCCAACAGCATTGCGCTTCGCATGGCGATGGTCGCCGCGGATGAAGCGGATTTGGTTGCCGCACTTCGCTGGGGCAATGAATGGGATATCGCAGCCGCCGCACTCATCTGCACAGAAGCAGGGGCCGTTGTGAGCGATGCCCATGGCGCTCCAGTGCGATACAACAGCACCAAGGGCGAAGCTTTCGGTCTGCTGTGTTGTTCGCCAGCCCTTCATGGCGCGGCTGTTGATCGTTTGGCGGAACGCGCCAAGGCAATGTCCGTGCGTTAACAAAAACTTGGGGGCAGATTTACGGCCCATTCACCCATTTATGGCAAACCGCCAGAATGGATATGAGTTTCTTCCGCAGACCAAGAGGTGAGAATCGGTCTCCCGAACTGCAGCTGTTGCTTGCAGAGGCCGCCTCTCGCCAATCACAATCGCCCACCGCCATGGCCTTTTGTCGGCCAGACACGGCGATTGCAGACCCTTCCCTTCCATCTGAAATCGCATTTCTGATCGGATCTGGACAAGCCGCAAACCCGGCAGCCCCCGCACATGCAAGCTTTTCGCCTTCAGTGGCAAAGGCTTTGGTAACCGGGGAGAAATCTTTGTGACCATGTCATTAACCTTGGCGTTTCAGCGTTCCTTCAAACGCTGTCCGTTAGACCATCTTCATCAGCAAGATGCAGTCACACAGAAAAATTTTGAGGCTTAAATGATCGAGAACCAGAAAATCCGTCCGGCAAGTGTGATTGGCCCCTTGGGTGAATCGCTCACGATTGATTCGCTGCCGCCTCCATCAACGACTCGCTGGGTCGTCCGCCGCAAAGCGGAAGTGGTTGCAGCCGTTAACGGTGGCTTGCTCAGCGTTGACGAAGTCTGCGATCGCTACAGCTTGACGCTGGAAGAATTTGCCAGCTGGCAACGCGCCGTTGACCGGTCAGGCATGCCCGGCCTGCGCGTCACCCGCATTCAGCACTATAAGTCCCTCTACGAGCGCCAACAGCGCTACTAGAGAGGAACAAGTCCCCCGACGGGTCCGCTCATCCCGAGCGAAGTCGAGGGACATAATCGAGCGAAGCCGAGATCTACAACGGGGCAATGTCTCCCGTTCTCGGCTGCGCTCGAACACATCCCTCGACTTCGCTCGGGA
>DLOX01000099.1:0-6882 GCA_002478575.1 Sphingomonadales bacterium UBA7473
AGGATCAGCACCCGCACCGCCGCCGCAATCGCCAGATAGTCCGCTGCCCCCAAGGCCTTTGCGCATAGCTCCCAGAACGTTGCCCGCCCCACGCCATTGGCAAAGCGCGGCACCTCCACCCGCCGCCCGTTCACCAGCAAAGGCAGGGCCTCACCCGCCGCGCCCCCGGTCAGATCGCGCCAGATTCCTTCAATCTGCGCCCGCGCCGTGCCTGCCGGGTGGAAATACACCTGCGCGCCCGTCAGGCGGTGCTGGCGGTAATCGGTGGGGCTTTCCAGCTCCATCACCTCCATCCGGGCATTGAGGAGGTCAATGAAGGGAAGGAACAGCGCGCGGTTGAGGCCGTCCTTGTACAGGTCTTCCGGCGGGCGGTTAGACGTGCAGACAATCACCACGCCCGCATCCATCAGCATCTGGAACAGGCGGCCCACCAGCATCGCATCGGTGATGTCGGTGATCTGCATTTCATCGAAGGCAAGCAGGCGGGTGTCGCGGATCACCGTTTCAGCCACGGGGGTGAGGGGGTCTTCGACGCCCTGTTTGCGGGCGGCATGCATGCCGTGGTGGATTTCCTGCATGAAGGCGTGAAAGTGCACGCGGCGTTTTTGCGGAATCCGGGTGGCATCGGTGAAGAGGTCCATCAGCATGGATTTGCCGCGCCCTACCCCGCCCCACATATAAATGCCGCGCGGAGAGGCGGGCTTTTTGCCAGCGAGACGCCAGAGCAAGCTCCCCTTCTTGGGAGAGGCTTCCAGATCGTCCTGAAGCTGCGTTAGACGGTCAGCGGCGGCAGCTTGTTCAGGATCGGGGCGCAGCTCGCCTGCCGCGATCAAAGCATCATAACGGGAGCGGACCCGGTGCATCGCCTACCTGCGCGGCGGAGAGGGCTTGCGGATCGTGCCCGAAAAAGCGCAGACAATATGCGCATCATCATCCTGCAACAGCCGCCCGCGAAGGAAAAGCAAGCGGCCGGTCTCCTTCAAAAGTTCAACCTCGCAATCCAGCGGCTGATCAATTTTGCCACCGCTGATAAACTGCACCGAAAGGTCAAGCGTCACCGCTGGCCCCGGATCAAGCAGGCCAAAGACGCGGGCCGCAGCGAAGAGCGAGATATCCAGGAAGCCCATAGCCGTACCGCCATGCAGCGCGTTCGACAGGTTGCTATGTTCCAGCCCCGGGAACATCCGCGTCCGCGCTTTGCCATCGGCTTCGGCACGAACCAGCATCTTGCCGAGAAAGGCATTGTATCGGGACTTGTCGCGCAGCTCCCAATTGTCCCAGCCGGGATGATCAGGATCAGGGCCGGAAATGAAGGCGGGGGGATCGTCGGTCATTGCGGCACTCTAAATGTGCCGTTCGACCACCATCTTCTTAACCTCAGCAATGGCCTTCCCAGGGGACAAGCCCTTGGGGCAGACATTGGAGCAGTTCATGATCGTGTGGCAGCGATAGAGGCGGAAGGGATCTTCCAACTCATCAAGGCGCTCACCCGTCATTTCGTCACGGCTATCAGCAAGCCAACGATAGGCTTGAAGCAGGATCGCAGGCCCTAGGAACTTGTCTGAGTTCCACCAATAGCTGGGGCAGCTCGTGGAGCAGCAGGCGCAAAGAATGCACTCATAAAGGCCATCAAGCTTGGCGCGATCATCGGGAGACTGCAGCCGCTCTTTGCCCGATGGGGTCGTCGTGACTGTCTGCAGCCAGGGCTTGATCGAGGCATATTGCGCATAGAAATGGGTGAAGTCAGGCACCAAATCCTTGATCACATCCATATGCGGCAAGGGCGTGATCCGGACTTCACCCTTCACATCTTCAATGGCGGTGGTGCAGGCCAAGCCATTTTTGCCATCGATGTTCATCGAACAAGACCCGCAAATCCCTTCGCGGCAAGAGCGGCGGAAGGTCAGCGAACTATCTTGCTCGCCTTTAATCTTGATGAGAGCATCCAGCACCATTGGGCCGCACTTGTCGAGATCAATCTCAAACGTGTCGTAGCGGGGATTCTCGCCGCTATCAGGATCATAGCGATAGACTTTGAAGCTTTTCGTGCGTGTAGCCCCGGCAGGAGCGCTAAACTTCTCGCCCTTCTTGATGGTGCTATTCTTTGGCAGCATGAATTCAGCCATGATCCGGGGTCCCTCAATCTGTATAGTTGATCGGCGATAGCGCGGCTTGGCAGGCGGCTCAACCTGTCAATTACGCTTATTTGATATTGTTCTGTGCAAGCGCCCCGGACGCACTTATAGCAGCTTAGGGTGTCGCGACAATCATGATTAGGAATGACTGAAAACAAGCGGGATGAGGAGCGCTCGGATGACGAGCCAGCGGACGGGGGCGTCAGCAATAGGGATGTAGCCAAAGGCGCGGGCACAACACTGTTGGCGCGTCTTGGTGGTATCATCGACCTGTTGACGCAGCCTCTCTACGTGTGGCTGTTTGGTTTAGCCTCCTTCGGATTTTACGGGGCGCTGTGGGCCGCAATCAACTTGGTCGAAAATGTCGCTGATCTCGGGATGACGTCCGCGATGCAGCGGGTCGTGCCGCAGGCCAAGTCGCCTCAGGAAGAGGCGTCGGCACTTCGCGCTTCTTTTATCTTGGCGCTCATCCCTTGCACAATCATTGCGGCACTGGTTTCAATTTTGGCGGAACCGGTAGCGACCTTCTTCAACGCCTCTGATCGAGACGCGTCACAAGTGGTTGATGCCGTTCGCTATTTCGCTTGGGCCTTGCCGCTTTGGGCTTTTGTGGAAATCGCGACCTCGGCGCTCAGATCAAAACGGCTTTTCGGCGCGGAAATCCGGCTTCGTTTGCTGTGGGAGCAATTGGTTCGGCTTGGCTTTGTACTTATCTTCTTCTGGCTGGGCTTTGGAATGATGTCGCTGGTCTATGCGCATATCCTTTCGCTTTCGATCATCTGCTTGCTGTGCGTTCGCCTCCTCAATCAGCATTTTGAGTTGCGCTTGTTGTTGGTGGGGCCAGTGCGCGATCCGATGTTTAAGGAGGCCTTGAAGGCGGGTCTGGCTGTATTGCCGGTCAACGTCGTGACTCGGCTTTTCGGGGATGGACCAGCCATTGCCCTGAACGCGATTTTGCCCGGAAGTGCTGGCGCTATTGCAGGCGGCCTGTTCATAATTGCACGCAAGGTTTCGAGCGTTGTCCAGCTTGTGCGTACCGCATTTTCCTATGTGCTTGCTCCCCTCGCCTCATCGGCCTCCGCCTATGGCAAGGATCAAGTCGCTCGGATTTATGGTTTTTCGACGCGGCTGTCCTTTGCATTGGCCTTGCCCCTAGGTGCAATGCTTGCCGCCTCTGGACCGACCCTCTTGCCACTCTTCGGTCCTGGTGCAGAAGCAGCCATGTTTGCGCTTGTTCTATTAACCCTGGCTCGCGTTGCAGAAGCGGTGTTCGGCGCGGCGACCCCGATTCAGCAGGTAACATCTGCTCATCTGGATCAACAGTTGGGAAGCTTGGTGGGGCTCGGTGTCGCAGCGCTTATCGCGTGGTGGTTGATCCCCGACTATGGTCTCAACGCGATGGCCATTGCCGTGTCCGTAGGCCTTGTCATCGCTGCACTTTTGCCGCTGTTTCAGCTTCATATCATCAACAAGCTTCATCCCTTTGCCGCCCCGTTTGGGACGGTCATGATCCGCTCTATTGGCGTAGCAGCGATTGGCGCTGCTTTGGCCCTATTGGTTCAAGAGTTGCCCCTGAACGGCCAGCGGGTTTGCTTGGCACTCATCATCATCGGTGCCTGGCGCTTATCTTGGAAGCTCGCCGCAACGCTGCTTGTTATTGGCTTGGCCGAATATCTCGCGGTGCTCTTGGTGCCATCGCTCGAATCCATTCTGCCTTACCTCATCAGCCTATCGATCCTGATCCCACTGCTTGTTGCGACACTTTGGGCGAGCCTCAGATTGTCACTGTCAGTCGAAGATCGGATGGAGCTGGGCAAGAAAACCGTACAACGGTTGAAACTGGTTTAGGCACGCAAAAATAGGGTCGAGATCAACCCCAAAAGATTCTTGTTGCGACTAATTATCAATAACGATAAACCTCCTTCATCTGATCGAAGAAGGAGAGAAACCATGGACGACAAGCCAACTCAGAATGAACCTCATTCGCCAGCATCTTACCTCCTAGCGACTGTTGAACGCCTAAAAGACAGACCAAATCTTCGGACACTCAGCCTCGTTTCGGTCCACGCGGTAATGGCCATGCGACTGTGTGTGTTGTGCAGCCATAGCGCTCAAGACCCCTCGCCCGCTTTGGCCGAACGCTTTCAATCATCGCTCGCCGCCAATCATTTCCGCCTGCTGATGACAACGATCGGTGCTGGATGGCCGGACAATTTTCAGGTCAGCCGTCCTTGCTGCGTAGGCATGACGCCAGACGAAGCCCTTATCGCCTCATTGGTCCAATCCGCTGCCGATGACGACCGGGCAACCTTCACTTGGCACAGCGGTGACTTGTTAACAGAGGAAGTGCGCGATCAAATCTGGATGAGAATGGTCAGTTGGTTAGGCGCTTTGCCGAACCCTCATTTTTTATAAGGCTCTGGCTGGCACCCTAAGACCGGATCATATGTTGCCGACCGGCTCGCGATCAAAGGCACTGATGCCGTGATCGTTTTGGTCTTTGGATCTTCGCTCAGTTGGATTGGCTCCATCCCCGGCTCAAAATCCTTATAGCAATCTTCAAGGGTCCGCTTGCCCATATAGACGCAACCACAAGCCACGCGGGCGCCATAGCCGACACCCAGTTCCAACAACGGCCGTTGCTTTTGGATATAAGCATAGGCCCCGCCTGCGATCAGAGCGATGACGACGAGGGAGCCAATAAGGATGCGTCTTGCGTTCATGGGCGTGGTGGTTAAGCTGCCCAAATGAAAAAGACAATCATTGGGGGCGGAGCCGTCATCTTGGCTGCAGTTATGGCGTGGCAGTCAAGCTCTGCTTGTGGGTGCATTCCTTCGGCACAAGAACGGCTGGTGGATGAGTTGTTCGCCAAGGACCAAGGCGAAACCCGGGCGGCCATGCTGATCCGCGATGGCAAGATCATCGCCCAGCATTATGCGCCGGGATATTCAGACAAGACCCGCCTTGTCAGCTGGTCCATGGCCAAATCGGTAACGGCGGTGCTGATTGGGGAACTTGTCGCCGATGGCAAGTTGAAGCTGGACGATCCGGTGCCGTTCGGAGAATGGGCGCAGCTGGGCGACCCTCGGCGTGAAATCACTTTGCGGCAAATGCTCCATATGTCTTCCGGCATTGATCATGATGAAGGGCTGGACCCCAATGATCCGCCTGAAGCGATGCTGGGCACCGACACGCCGATGACACTGTTTGTCGACGGTACGGAAGCAATGGCAGCAGCTGGCCTGAAAAAGCGGATCGAAGCACAAGCGGGCACTAAGTATGAGTATAGCAGCATCACATCATTGTTGCTGAGCGAGCTCATCACGCGGCAATTGACCGACAGCAAAGACCCGAAGGTTCGGGCGCAAGCCTATACCGATTTCGCCAATGAGCGGCTCTTCAAGCCCGCAGGCATGACGGATGTCGTCATGGAATTTGATCGGGCTGGCACACAGATTGGTGGCTCGCTGATTTATGCGCCATTGCCCGATTGGGGGAAGTTTGGCGAAGTGTTGCGCTCTGGCAAGGCGAAGGATGGCTCGACCATCATAACGCCCGAATGGCTGACCCTCCTCAAAACGCCAAGCGCGACGGATCCCGGATATGGCGGACATGTCTGGCTTAATCGGCCGCGTTCGAAGGAATATGCCGATGAACCAGCGCTCTTTCCCGACCAAGGGCCAGACACAATCTTCGCGGCAGTTGGGCATCTTGGGCAATATGTAATTGTTTCCCCTGAACAAAGATTGGTCTTGGTGCGCTTGGGAAAAACCAACGATGGCGATCTAGGCCCAGTCCGCAACGCCTTGGGCAAAATGATGTCCGCACCATTGAGGAACGAATAATGCCTAGCCTTGTCGCGCGCCTGACCGGATTGATCCTTCGCACGACAGGCATTTATCGCCGCATGTATACAGGTGGCCCGGCCTTCGCGAAAAATATCGCAAAGGTTCGCGCTGAGCGGCTTGCAGAGCCTGACGCCAAAACGAAGGCAGCACTAAATGTTGAGCAATCTCTGTTCAAAGGCCGCACAGTTTGGACCTTAGCCCCTAAGGATCGTGCGCCCACCGCTCATCTGCTTTATTGGCACGGCGGCGGATATGTTTACCCTGCAACGCCGGTCCATTGGGCGTTTCTGGCGACCATGGCCAAGCACTATGGCTGGTCAATCACTGCGCCTCTCTATCCGCTGGCCCCTGAAGTAAAGGCAGAAGAAACGACAGCCTTCGCCCTCGACTACTATACCCGTTTCACTGAGAAACATCCGCGCGGCTTCATCATGGGTGGGGACTCAGCCGGCGGCGGGCTCGCTGCCGCAATCGCCCAAGCGGCGCGGGATGAGCAGTTGCCACTCCCTTCGAGCTTGATCCTGATTTGCCCTTGGCTTGACGTCAATCCGTCTGACCCCGCACAGAAGGCTATCGAGCGTCGCGATGGGATCCTTACGCTCTCTGGTATTTCAGAGGCTGGGTTGGCCTATGCTGGCGATCTTCCGCTGACTGATCCGCGATGCAGCCCCATCCATGGCGAATGGGGCGGCTTGCCGCCCATTCTCGCGTTCGGAGGCGGCGATGATATATTGGTCGTCGACGCTCGCGCCCTGAAAGCAAAGTTGCCGAGCGTCGACTATGTCGAGGAAGCAGGCCTCATCCATGATTGGCCGATCTTCACCTTCCCCGAAAGCAAAGCAGCCCAAAAGCGCATGGCGGAGTTCGCCGCCCGAACTTAAGCCTGATCACAAGCCTCT
>DLOX01000099.1:6944-7102 GCA_002478575.1 Sphingomonadales bacterium UBA7473
AAGCCTCTGGCTGCTCTTGCGGTTCCGGGTGGATGATGATTTCAGTCCCAGGAAATTCCGCAATCAATTTGGCTTCAAGCTCATCCATGGCATCATGGATCACTTTCAGACTTTTGCTGCCATCGACCCAAACGTGAAATTGCGCGAAATCCCGCGTT
>DLOX01000252.1:0-1602 GCA_002478575.1 Sphingomonadales bacterium UBA7473
CGCGCGGATCACGCGGGCGAGGCAGACCGGCATATAGGCGGGGTCAAGCTCATAAGGATCATGGAGATGCGGCAAAGGCGGAGAAAGCAGCAACCCCAGCAGCTGGCGTGGCACTGTCGCTACATTGGGAAGCGCTGAGAGTTTGCGCAAATGCCGCGTTTCCATCGCCAAAAGCAAATCACCATCTTCCGCGACAAAATCCTGCGCCCGCGTTGCGCGGTGAGCTGTCATGTCATAGCCCAAGGACTGCGCAGCTTCGAGGGCGGGGCCATGCGCAGGCTTGCCTTGATCGGTTGACAGCCCAAAAGAGGCGGCGTTCAATCCCGCCTTCCGCGCCACGACATCGGCCATCGCACTGCGGCAGATATTTCCATGACACACAAAGACCAGCCGCTTCACTTTTGCTGGATCAGCGGCGAGAGACCCATCCTGACCCATCAGCACCTCGCCATAAGACAGCCCTAAACGGACAAGCCCGCGAAAAGTGCCAAATTGCTGGGTCAGGAAGGACATGTTGAGGATATAGCTCCTGACGCTTACCAATGGACTAACAATTTTTCTTTCGGCATGATCTGCACCACCACAAGAGGCAGACTCCAATGATTAAACCCAACGGCATTCATCATATCGCGATCATGACCGCCGATATTAAGGCGCAGATCGAATTTTTCACTGATGTGCTGGGCTGCAAGCTATCCGCCATTTTCGATATGCATGGCGTGCCCGGCGCCTTTCATGCCTTTGTCCATTTGAACGATCATAGCTATTTCTCCTTCGTGCAAATGGATGGGATTGGCGAAATTCCCTCGACGCTTGGCGTCACTCACGCAGGCACGGGAGCGGGCAAAGCCGCTGCGGGCACGATGCAGCACCTGGCCTTCAATGTGGATAGCCATGCAGATTTGCTCTCCATGCGGGATCGGCTGCGCACCAAGGGGATGACGGTGATGGGCCCCATTGATCATGGCGTCTGCCAGTCCATCTATTTTGCCGGGCCAGAAGGGCTGACGCTGGAAGTGGCTTCGTCTGAGGTGGAAATGGAGCAAGCCCGCTGGATCGATCCCAAAGTGCTGGAGCGGGTTGGCATCAGCGCAGAAGAAGCCGAGCGGTATAAGTCGCCTGATGCCTATTCAGGCAGCGGAGGCACTGTGCCTCAACCCGCGATTGACCCGGCCAAGCCGCATCAGGCCTATCCGCCCGAAATGTATAAAGCGCTCATGTCTATGCCCGATGAGCAATTGTCGGCCATGATCAGCTATAAGGAACCGCCCGTTCTGGCTTGAAGCCGTCCGGCCTGCCTGCTAGCGGCACATTCATGTCTGTCGATCCTGCAACCGTCCGCAAGATCGCCTCTCTCGCTCGGATTGCCGTCACGGAAAGCCAAGTAGAGGCGATGGTGCCTGAACTTAACAATATCCTCGGCTGGATAGAGCAGCTGGGCGAAGTGGATACGTCCGCCGTTCAGCCGATGACGGCCGTCATCCCCAATACGCTGCGGCTGCGCGAGGATGTGGTGAACGCCGATCCTTTGTCTGGCGGCAATATCCGCGATGCAATATTGGCCAATGCCCCTGCGGCAGAACATGGCTTCTTTGGCGTGCC
>DLOX01000252.1:1665-34108 GCA_002478575.1 Sphingomonadales bacterium UBA7473
TTTGGCGTGCCGAAGGTGATTGAATAGTGACTGACCTGACCAACCTTGGCGTCGCCGCCATCCGTGATGGATTTCGAGCAGGCGATTTTACCGCCCGCGAGGTCGCGACCGCCTTTAACGATGCCGTGGCCGGTGCAAAAGCGCTGAACACGTTTATCGTCGAAACCCCAGACCATGCGTTGGCCGCGGCCGATCAGGCCGATAAAGATCGGGCCGCTGGCACTTTGAAGCCGCTTTCGGGCGTGCCGATTGGCATGAAGGACTTGTTTTGCACCAAAGGCGTGCAAACGACGGCCGCCAGCCACATTCTTGAGGGCTTCATCCCACAATATGAATCGACTGTCTCGTCTAACCTGTGGGCAGCAGGGGCTGGCATGTTGGGCAAGCTCAATATGGATCAGTTCGCGATGGGTTCATCCAATGAAACCAGCGCGTTTGGCAATGTGATCTCGCCTTGGCGGGCCAAAGGATCAAACCGCGATCTGGTTCCCGGCGGAAGCTCAGGCGGCACATCCTCTGCTATTGCTGCGCGGCTCTGCCCAGCAGCGACGGGCACGGATACGGGCGGCTCGATCCGTCAGCCTGCGGCTTTCACGGGCATTTCTGGGATTAAGCCCACCTATGGCCGTTGCTCACGCTGGGGCGTGATTGCCTTTGCGAGCTCGCTCGATCAGGCAGGCCCCATGGCGCATGATGTTCGCGATTGCGCGATTATGCTCGAATCGATGGCAAGCTTTGATCCCAAAGACTCAACCAGCCTCAACTTGCCGGTGCCGAACTGGGAAGCGGCGCTTTCCAGCGATTTGCGCGGCAAACGCGTCGGCATTCCCAAAGAATATCGCATGGATGGGATGGACCCAGAGATTGAAGCGCTTTGGCAGCAAGGCATTGCTTGGATGAAGGATGCAGGCGCAGAAATCGTCGATGTCTCGCTTCCGCACACCAAATATGCGTTGCCAGCCTATTATATCATTGCGCCTGCAGAATGTTCATCCAACCTCGCGCGCTATGATGGCGTGCGATACGGCTTGCGCGATTTGCCGGATGGGGCGGGCCTGCAAGACATGTATGCCGCCACCCGCGCGGCAGGCTTTGGCGATGAAGTGAAACGCCGCATCCTGATCGGCACCTATGTGCTGAGCGCCGGTTTCTACGACGCTTATTTCACCCAAGCTGCCAAGGTCCGCACGCTGATCGCACAGGACTTCGAGAAAGCCTTTGCTTCCTGCGACTTGCTCCTCGCACCAACAACGCCAACCGCAGCTTTCTCCCCCGGCGAACAGTCAGACAATCCGATTGCCATGTATCTGAACGATGTCTTCTCTGTCCCCGCATCTTTGGCTGGTCTCCCGGCTATGTCCGTGCCCGGTGGCGTGAACAAAGATGGCTTGCCTTTGGGATTGCAGATCATCGGCAAAGCGCTGGATGAACAAAGCGTGCTAAATGCCGGGCTAGCGATTGAGCAGCGGGCCGGGTTTACGGCGCGTGCGGAGAAATGGTGGTGAGTTTCCGGAGGGTACAGACAGCACTGATGTCAATCGGTCTTCTAGTTGCCCCCCAGCCAACACTTGCAGGTTCGGATAGCTTGCAGATCGATTGTGTTCCATCTGATAGCACGATTGCGCGAACCCCAACAGAAGAAATGATCAAATGGATTTCAGAGTCGGCGAAAGCTTGGAATCCAAAAAATAGCTTTTCGGTTGGAGGTGCGGGCGCATTGGGGAGGCTGTTTGCACATGATGGTCGATTGATCCATCCTAGCGAGTTAGCCGTTAGCATTTCTCGCTCTCCAAACTTCGCAGGAAAGAAGAAGAAGTCGATCACGCTTGGATTTACCGATAGCGAACTGGGCGGCAAAGATTCATACGTGTCACAACTGTCCAAGCTACTTGGAATAAGAGCTGATGGTTGCATGTCAGAAGCATATTTCATGCCGAATGGCGCGATGCTTTGTGGTCGCAATCCGATCTTCATGCTTGAGAAAACTAAAGAGCTGGGTCGCTCGATGCCTGCTGGTTACTCGCTGGGAAATGTCGGACCCGTGATGCTTTTTTGCCCAAAGGGGGGTGTTACAGCAATCAATCCCCAAAAGATGTTGACTACTTCGGTAGCTTACGGACTTTTTGTGGACGAACGCGAAGCACTGGTCGAGCGCGCAAGCACTGATCCAACGGCGGCTTTTCGTCTGTATCAATATTATTGGTTGTCGGTTCGCGATCCCAAACTGAGTTGGGTTTGGTTGGAAAAGGCCGCAAACTTAGGGTTAGATGTCGCTAAGTTCAATCTGGCCTACGAACTATTTGAAAGAGGCGGGCAAGAAGACAAAGTGAAGGCAGAAGCGCTGTCTGCTCAGCTTGTTGAGAAAGGATTTTCTGCGCCCGATCTGCGCCGAACGTATATTGAGAAAGCCGAATAGGCGACCGTCGCTAGGCAAAATAGTGGAACGTCCATTTTGGCCCGCACCTTTGCCGAAGCGACTTCCGGCTGAAAGTTCAACTTAAACGGGCAACTTCGCCAGATCGTTCTTCACAGTCAACTTGACGGTATTACCCACAAGAAGTAATACTATTTACATGTCCTACCTCTCCAAACTCACTACAAAATCCCAAATCACAGTGCCCAAGGATGTCCGCACGGCGCTGGGCGTTGGGCCAGGCCAGCAAGTGAAATTTGATATTGGCGAGGATGGTCGCGTGTCTTTGGTGGCCGCAGACTCCGCTGAGGAACAGGAGCGACGCAAACAGGATTTTCTTAGCCGGGTAGCGGAGGTGAGGAAGCGGTTTCGCTTGCAAGATCAATTTGCCGGTATGGATGGGCTGGAATATCAACGCTGGATTCGCCCGGACCGGATTGATCAGTGATCCTTGATAGCAATGTACTGATTGCCTTGTTTCAACAGGAGCAGGCAGATCTTCTTGAGCGATTGGGAATGCTGAAACAATCCCATGATTTGTTCATCAATCTGGTGATCTATGCAGAAGTTGCACCCAGTTTCACTCATCAAGACGATCTGCGAGAGGCTTTGATCGCGCTCGACATCGCTATTGCACCGTTTACAGAAAGCGAAGCCTATCGCGCCGGACAGGCTTTTGCAGACTATCGTCGCCGAGGCACCGAAAGGACAACAATCCTCCCCGACTTCCTGATCGGCGCACAAGCCGCAATGCGGGGCTGGCCCATTTTGACGAGAGACCGTAAAGGCTTTGCAAGTTACTTCCCTGAAGTCTTATTGATTGACCCATTGAAAGTTGAACCGTGACCGAATCCACTTATCGTATCCAAGGCGCCACTGGGGAGTGGGAGGTTGTGATTGGCCTCGAAGTCCATGCCCAGATCACGTCTGCATCTAAGCTTTTCTCTGGTGCTGACACGACTTTTGGCGCGGAGCCCAATGCGCAAGTCTCTTTGATCGACGCGGCAATGCCCGGCATGTTGCCTGTGCCAAACGTCGAATGCGTGCGCCAAGCGGTGCGGACGGGCATGGCGATCAATGCGCAGATTAATGCCTGGAGCCGCTTTGACCGGAAGAATTATTTCTACGCGGATTTACCACAGGGATATCAGATTTCTCAGCTTTATCACCCCATCGTAGGCGAAGGCGAGATCATGGTCAGCCTTGATGAGAAGGATCCGGACGCCGAAACCAAAGTGATTGGCGTTGAACGGATTCATATCGAACAGGATGCGGGTAAGCTGATGCATGATCAGCATCCGACCATGTCTTATGTCGATTTGAACCGGTGCGGCGTTGCTTTGATGGAGATTGTCTCCAAGCCGGATATGCGCTCCCCCGCTGAGGCTGGCGCCTATGTGAAGAAGCTCCGCTCCATCCTGCGCTATGTCGGATCATGCGATGGCAATATGGAAGAAGGCTCGATGCGAGCGGACGTCAATGTTTCCGTGCGCAAGCCCGGTGCTGAATTTGGCACGCGGACCGAAACGAAGAATGTGAACAGCGTCCGCTTCGTCATGCAGACCATCGAAATTGAAGCGATGCGTCAGATTGATGTGATCGAAAGCGGCGGCACTGTGGTGCAGGAAACGCGGCTGTTTGACGCAGAAAAGGGCGAGACGCGGTCCATGCGGTCCAAGGAAGATGCGCATGACTATCGCTATTTCCCCGATCCCGATCTGCTGCCGCTGGAACTGTCGGATGAGTTTCTCGCGGAATGCCGGGCAAGCTTGCCCGAACTGCCCGATGCCAAGCAGGCGCGATACCAGGGCGAACTGGGCCTGACTGCCTATGCAGCAGCTGTTCTGACGGCTGACGTTGAAACCGCACGTTGGTTTGAGCAGTTAATGGCGGCGGGCGCAGAACCCAAAGCGGGGGCGAATTGGCTGATTTCCGACCTTTTTGGCGCGCTGAATCGCCTTGGCAAAACCATTGACGATAGCCCGGTTTCGCCAGCCCAAGCGGCGGCGCTTCTCGGTCTGGTCAAAGATGGCACGTTGTCAGGAAGCCTTGCCAAGCAGGTCTTTGAAATCATGCTGGAAACCGGCGATGATCCGGCAAAGATTGTTGAAGAAAAGGGCCTGAAGCAAACCAGCGATACAGGCGCGATTGAAGCTGTCATTGCCGAAATCCTCGCCAAGAACCCGGGCCAGCTCGAGCAGTATCGCGGCGGCAAAGAGAATTTGTTCGGCTTCTTCGTGGGCCAGACGATGAAAGCGATGGCGGGCAAGGCGAATCCGGGCGTCGTGAATGAGCTCTTGAAAAAGATGCTGGCAGACGCATAATCAAGGCCCTTGGGGGTCAAGTGAGTATGCGTTTCTGTTCTTATCTCGCTGTTGCGGTCGTGCTTGGCGCATCGACCTCTGCGCAGGCTCGCGACTATTATTATTTCAACAAGCCCGGCGTTTCGCGAGAGGACTATGTTGCAGCGAAGCTGGAATGTGATCGTCTGGCCGGTGGAGTTGCACCGAAGGACGTGGGGCCGATCTATATGGCACCCAACCCCAATCTAACGACAGGCCAAAATGCGGCCGCTGCAGGGCTTGCAGCGCTTTTTGCGGGACTCCTACTTGGCGGGGAGAATCGCAAAGTCATGCGCGCGGTTGAGCGGACCTGCATGGCTGACAAGGGCTATGGCCGATACAAGGTCGAAAAGCCCTTCGTCACTGAGATCGCCAAGCTGAAATCAGAACAAGAGCGGATTGACCGCTATTTCGCGCTGGCGACAACCGAAAGCCCGGTTGGGGAAAGGATAAAAGAATGAAAAAGGTCGCACTTATCGCCACTGGAGCTTTGATGGGCTTTGCGCCGGTCTCGGTTGAAGCGGCCAAAGCCCCTGCTCTCGATCCAAACAGCGCTTATGTGCTGGTTGAGATTGGAAACTTGGACGACGCCGTGTTGAAGGGCGTCAAAGCGCCCGGAACCTTGACCTTAGCACGATATGACGCTGCCAAGGGCGATGTGCGGGGCGGAGCCTTGTCGCCCGATACCGCACTCCCCAAGGGGCAATCGCCGCGCGTGATGATCACGGCCAAGCCCATCGCAAAATCGAAGACCAGTCGGCTTTATCTCGTCAAGCTTGAGCCTGACACTTGGGTGATCGAAGGCGCAAGCGGCACAGCTTTCTCGCTAGGCAGCGCGCAATTTTCGATTGAACGCGGCCAAGTGATTGATCTGGGTGTGGTAAAGCCTGTTGTCGAATGGCTTGAAGGCGAAGGCCCCAAAAGCATGGCTGGCGGGATGATGGGGGCAATGCTCTTCGGATCAGTAAAGCCCAAAGAAATCCGCCCAGTCCGGCTCGACTGGCGTCCGCGCGCCGCATCGGATTTTCCGGTTCCCGCTTCGCTCTCGGGTCGCACGATCAGTGCTGGGCAATATAGCCATGGTGTGAAGTTCGGCAATTATCTGGGCGGTTTGGTCAATCGGATCGATGGGCGGGCGGGTCGAGAAAAGGCGGTTGCGCCTGCGACCACAGCAACACCAGCACCCTAGACCCATCAAAGCGGACTTGCTTTTTTCATCTTTTGGGAGCATATGGGGAGCAAGGAGTGCCATTTATATGCTCACAAGTTTCCTTTCATCGATTCAAGAAGGTAATATGCTGGCGCCTAAGCTGATGGCGGAGCAGCTCCGCGTGCCGATGACGGATTTGGCGCGGATGGCGCGGGTTAATCGCAATACTTTGTCGACCAAAGCCGGGTCAGCTGCCGTGCAAGCGGGCCTAGGCCAAATTGCGCGGATCATCGCGCGGGCCGCAGACCTTTCGGGCGATGAGGGTCGCGCGATCCTATGGTTCCGCCATCAGCCTTTGCCGGGCTTTGATGGAAGAACGGCAGAAGAATTGGTGGAGGATGGCCATGCCGAGGCGGTCATCGACTATCTCGAAAGTCTGGATCAAGGCGCTTACGCCTAACATATGGAGCCGCTGAAAGCTCGGCTGTGGCGCATGCTGACGGTTCGGTGGCAGTCTGATCCTTTGTCTGGTGCAGGGGCTGCAAAATTGGGCGGGCGCTGGAACCGCCCCGGGATGCCCGCGCTTTATCTGTCGTTCGATCATGGCACAGCTATTGCCGAATTTCATCAATCACTTGTCCGGCCGGGCACGCTGACGGCCTATGATGTTCGAGCCGAACAGGTTGCCGACTTAACGGCGGCTGATGCGGCTGCGCGCTTCAATTTTGATCGGCAGGTGCCTTGGTGCGAATGGCGCAAGCTCTGGTTGATCGACAAGCAGGAGCCGCCAACATGGGATCTTGCCGATCGGCTGATCGCTCAAGGCGCGGCGGGAGCGATTGTGCCTTCCGTTCAGATCAAAGGCGGCCGCAACCTTGTCCTTTGGCGCTGGGCGGCGGACGAAGGGCAGGGCGCTCAGGTCCGCGTTATTGATCCTCTAGCCGAACTCAGCAGCTTCCTTTTGCACTAGCGCGACGAAATCAAGCACCCCCTCTTGACGGGAGTCCCGCCTTGATTATCCTTAGCCTAGGTCGTCAATTGGGGTGGAGGGTGACATGACACGGCTTTTGGCTGTTGTGGCAGCTATGCTGTTTGCGTTTCAAGGGATCGGGGCAGATGTTGCCCTTGCAAAAACCAAGGCAGATGCGACATTTGCCTTCCCCAAAGACAAACCCATCAAGATCATCCTTTTCCGTCCGGATATGGAAGTCGCGTCTTTGGGTGCAAGCGGCGTCCCAACGCCCAACCCAGATTGGACGGCGGACAGCCGCAAGTTTATCGCCGAAGCGCTCAAAGAAACAGCGGGCAAGCGCAAGATTGAACTGACATCCATGCCAGAGCTGAGCGGCGAAGACGCCGCCTATGCGGCCGAATATCAGTCGCTGTATCGAGCCGTCTCCAATTCGATGATGATCCACAATTATGTCCAAAAGCTGCCCACCAAGAAGCTGCCATCGGGCAGCAAGGCCAAATATGCTTTTGATTGGACTTTAGGCCCCGGCACCAAGAAATTGGGGGAGATGGGCGGCGGCAATTATGGCCTCTTCATCTATGGCTATGATGCCTATGCGACGTCTGGCCGCAAAGCGATGCAGATTTTCATGCTTCTGGCTTCCAGCGCGATGGGGGCAGGCTTTTTCCCGCAAGGCGGCCAGCATTTCTCATACGCTTCGCTTGTTGATCTCGACACAGGCAATATCGTTTGGTTCAACTTCTACGGCAATAAGAAAGGCGATATTCGCGAGCGGATTGGGGCGCAGGAGCGCGCAGATACTTTGCTTTCGACGCTTCCCCTGCGCGAAGGCGAAACGCCTCCAAAAGCGGCGCGCAAGTAGAGCATATTCACAGTGCGAAAGCCCCTTCTCCTTGCCGCTTTATCCTTGGCGCTTTTCGGGGCGACCAAGCCAGCAGAGCAAGCCAGCACCGGCTATGTGCCCACCGACAAGGATGAGCGCGGCCTTTGGATGCAAGTGGAAGAATATGAGCGCGAGCTGAAACATTCGACCTTCGTCATGCGCGATCCCGGACTCAATGCTTATGTCCGCGACGTGTTTTGCCGCACAGTGGGCGATGTCGAATGCAAAGATGTGCGCATCTATTTGATGCGGACGCCCTATTTCAACGCGACCATGGCGCCAAATGGGATGATGCAAGTCTATTCAGGCCTGTTCCTCCGCACCCGCAACGAAGCGCAATTTGCCGCGATCCTCGGCCATGAATTTACCCATTACCGCAATCGCCATTCGATCCAGGCCTTTCGTGATATCAAGAAAAAGCTGAATGCCGCTGTCTTCCTTTCCATCCTTGATGGCGGTTTGTTGACCGGAACGGCGCTCATCGGTTCCATCTATGCCAATAGCCGCGAGATGGAGACGGAAGCGGATACGGGCTCCATCCCTTTGCTGGTGAACGCGGGCTATGACCCCATGGCAGCGTCCGAAGTTTGGGAGCAACTGCGTGCCGAAATGGATGCGACAGCTGCGGCCCGCAACAAGAAGAGCCGCAAGGATAAAGATCGCGGCATGTTCAACACCCACCCGCCAACGGCTGAGCGGATGGCCTATTTGAAGGCGATGGCCGAAAAGGCGCGGCCAACCACTCCAATGAACAATCGTCGCGCTGAGTTCAAAGCCGCCCTTGCGCCCTTCTGGGCAAGCTTTGTTGACGATCAAGTGAAGCTTAATGACTTTGGCGCGACGGAGTTTCTGCTCGCGAGCCTCGCCAAAGAGGGCTGGTCCGGCGATCTGCTGTATGCGCGGGGGGAGCTTTATCGCACACGCGGAACGCCCGATGATCTGGCCAAAGCCGCAGGGTTTTACAAAGAGGCGATTGCCGCCAAAGACGCGCCAGTTGAAGCGCATCGTGGCCTTGGCCTTGCACTGCTGCGCGGTGGACAGCCCGCAGAAGGCAAAATTGCATTGAAAGATTATCTCGCACGCAAACCAGATGCCTCTGACAGAGCGATGGTTGCGATGCTTGCTGGGGGGTGAAAATGAAGGGTTTGCTTAACATCATATGGGCATTGGTTGCCATCATCGGGCTGGCAAGCGCATCGCCAGCGCTGGCACAATCGTCTCGGCTGAAAGCAGCAGGCGTTGCAACCGCCGTCGCCAAGTCGCCGCTGACGGTGACGCCTGACAAAGCTTGGAACAAGGCGGGTCGCCCCGGTCGCTTGTCTGAAAGCTGGACGCTGGATGGCCTCACCATCAACGAACTGACTTTTTACGGCGGGATCGTCGATGGCAAGACTTTGTTTCGCGAAGTCGACAAGGTCAACGCGCCGCTTCCGAAGTTTAGCAAAACCATGCTGGCTCCCGATATCGCAACTTTGCTCGAAAGTAGCTATCGCGTGGCGCTGGGCACATCCTTGATGCAGATCGAAAGCATTGAGCCAGCGAGTTTCGCGGGCACCCAAGGCTTTCAGTTCACCTATAGCTTTGCGGTGCAAGATGAAGTGAAGCGCCGGGGCATCGCGCGCGGGGCAGTGATTGGCGACAAGCTCTTCCTGGTGACTTATGAAGCCCCGCGCATCCATTATTTTGAACGCGACAAAGACTCGTTTGACAAAATCGCCAGCAGCGCTCGGCTCGCGGCAGTAAAGAAGAAATAGCACTCGGCTTGGGCTTGCCCCATAAGGGGCCATGTCTGATGCGGCTCTATCCGATGCCATAGCGCGAGCGGAGCGCCACTCGCCCTATTTGCGGCGTTTGATGGCGCTCTACCCTGATGATGCAGTAGCCAGTGCAGAGCTGCCGCCGCTGGATCTCGACAAGCCGCTTGGCCAAGCACTGCGAGAGGCAAAGTCGAAGCTCGCCTTGCGGGTGGCACTTGGCGATTTGGCGGGTGCATTGTCGTTGGAGCAAGTGACCTATGCCCTATCAGCCTTTGCCGATCAGGCGCTGGATGCGGCCATTTCCCAAGCCATCCGGGACCATGTGCCCGATGCAGAACCGATGGGCCTCGCCGCGATTGCCTTGGGCAAGCATGGCAGCAAGGAACTCAACTATAGTTCCGATCTAGACCCCATCCTGATCTTTGATCCTGCGACTTTGCCGCACAGAGAGCGGGAAGATGTCGGCGAAGCCGCTGTCCGCATCGGTCGACGTGTCGTGGAGCTGATGCAAGCGCGGACCGAGCATGGCCATGTCTTCCGGATCGACCTGCGACTGCGGCCGTCGCCTGAAGTCACGCCCATCGTGCTGCCGGTGGATGCCGCCATATCCTATTATGAATCGCAAGCTGTAGCGTGGGAACGGGCTGCCTTCATCCGCGCTCGGGCCTGTGCCGGGGATTTAGACCTCGGGCAGAGTTTCTTGGACAATCTCAAACCCTTTGTTTGGCGGCGTGGGCTCGATTTTGGGGCGGTCCGCGAGATCAGAGGCATTTCGCACCGCATCCGCAGCCATCACAATAAGGGCCAGGCCTTTGGCCCCGGATATGATCTGAAGCGGGGGCGCGGCGGAATCAGAGAGTGCGAATTTTTCGCGCAAATTCATCAGTTGATCCATGGTGGGCGGGATATGTCGCTCAGGCGCCCCGCAACACTGCTGGCCCTCTCTTTCCTAGCGCAAGCGGGCCGGATCGGCGAGGATGATGCAAACGCCTTGTCAGAGGCATATGAGCTTTACCGCACCATCGAACATCGGCTGCAGATGGTGAATGATCAGCAGACCCATAGCTTGCCCCTCGACGCGGGCGAACTCGCCAATGTTGCCCAGCTCCATGGATTGCCGGATGGTGCAGCGCTGTTGGATCTGCTTGCCCCTCATGTTGATCGGGTCGGACGCATTTATGATGCTTTGGATGGTGAACAGGCCGAGCAACTCCCGGTCGCAGAGGAACCGTTGATCCAAAGCCTTGCCGCAGCAGGCTTCAAAGACCCTCAATCGGCCTATCAACGGATCAGCGATTGGCGGAGCGGCAGCGTTAGAGCGATCCGCACAAGCGCTGCGCGTGACGCCATGGAAGCTATCCTCCCCCGCCTGATCGAGGCCTTGGGAGCAGCGCCAGACCCAACGCGTTCGATCAATCAGCTATCCACCCTGATCGAACGCTTGCCGACTGCGCTCAATCTGTTTCGATTGCTGGAGGCGCAACCGGCGCTGTTGAAGCTTCTCCTTTCAATCCTGTCGCACGCGCCAACGCTGGCGGATGCTTTGGCGCGGCGGCCAGAGCGGCTTGACCGACTGATTGACGCCAGCGCCTTTGATCCTCCGGGTGCAGTGGATGAACTTGTTGCGGAACTCAGCGTCGAACCGCCGTTGGAGGATATTCTCGATCATGTGCGGCATATGGTCGGCGATTGGCGGTTTGCGTTGGGGGTTCAGCTGATCGAAGGGGCAAGCGATCCATTGGCCGTGGCAGCGGGCTATGCGCGGGTTGCCGAAGCTGCGGTTCAAACCGTTGCCGCTGCAGTTACACGCGAGTTTGAGCGCAGCCATGGCGTCGTTCCGGGGTCAGAGCTGGTGATCCTCGCCCTTGGTCGTATGGGCGGAGCAGAGCTGACCCATGCCTCCGATCTTGATCTGATCTACCTATTCACCGGCGATTTTCAGGGGGAGTCGGATGGCGCAAAGCCGCTAGGCGCAGTTCATTATTTCAATCGCTTGGCACAAAGGGTGACGGCCGGGCTGTCGGTGTTGACAGCGGCAGGACCGCTTTATGAAGTCGATGCCCGGCTTCGCCCTTCAGGAGCGGATGGGCCACTGGTCGTCTCCTTGGAAGGCTTTGCCCGCTATCAGACCGAAGAAGCCTGGACCTGGGAACATATGGCGCTGACCAGAGCGCGAGTGATCTATGGCAGCGCATCCGCTCGCCAAGAAACGCAAGCGATCATAGAAAAAACGCTAAGCGCCCCCCGCGATGCCGCCAAACTCAAGGCAGACGCGATCAAGATGCGAGGCGAAATGAGAGTGCATAAGCCCGCAAAAGGGCCGCTTGACGTCAAACTGGGCGATGGCGGGCTAGTTGATCTGGAGTTTCTCATTCACGTCACTCAATTGGAACATGCCCAAGGATTTTCGCCCTTTTTGAACGACGCCATAGCGGCGCTGATTGATGCCGACCTGCTCCCTAAGCAAGCGGCAGAGGCCCATGCTGCTTTGACGCGAGCCTTGGTGACGCTCCGGTTGATGGCCCCTGACTTGGCCGAGCCTGATCCGGCGACCGCCGCCCTGATCGCGCGGGCGTGTGGGGCCAGCGATTGGGCAAGCTGGCTTGAATCGCTCACCAATCTCCGCCAAGGGGTGGCGCGGATGTGGGGCGCGATAGAAGGACATTGATCATGGCACTACAGGGCGAAAAAGCACCCAACCCAACATTCACTTTGGCCGATGGCAGCTGCACAAGCATTGCCGATTATGCGGGCAAGAAGCTGGTTCTTTATTTCTATCCCAAAGATGACACATCCGGCTGCACCAAAGAAGCACAGGAATTTACGGCGCTTGAGGGCGATTTCGCCAAGGCAGGCGCGGTTGTGCTTGGTATGTCCAAAGACACGGTCAAAAGCCACGCCAAGTTCATTGGCAAATATGATCTGAAGGTCGCGCTTGGCAGCGATGAATCAGGCGACGTCTGCGAAGCGTTCGGCGTATGGGTGGAAAAATCAATGTATGGCAAAAGCTATATGGGAATTGAGCGCTCCACCTTCTTGATTGGCCCCGATGGCGCGATCGCGCAGGTTTGGCGCAAGGTGAAAGTCCCCGGCCATGCTGCTGCTGTCTTAGAGGCTACCAAGGCGCTTTAATCGGATGGGAGCGGCCATTGCCCTAACCCTCATCATTGCCGCATTTCTAACCTCCTTGCTGTCTGCTGTCATTGGGATGGCAGGCGGCTTGGTGTTGATGGGGGTTTTGGCGTTCATCCTGCCCGTCTCAGCGGCTTTTGTGACGCATGGGATTATCCAGCTGGTCGCCAATGGGTGGCGGGCAATCCTCCAGCGCGAGCATATCCAGTGGCAGATTCTGGGCGTCTATGGGCTTGCTGCCGCTGGTGCGGCGGCCTTGGTGTTCGCGGTTGCCTTTGCGCCTTCAAAGCCTTTGCTCTTCTTGCTGCTCGGATTGGTGCCGATGCTCGTTTGGCTGCCCAAAGGCTGGGCGGAACTGGATGCGTCTCGCCCCACCCACGCGCTCACCGCCGGATTTTCGGTCACGTTCGTCAATCTGACGGCAGGCGTTGCGGGGCCACTGCTTGATATCTTTTTCGTGCGAACAAGCCTCAACCGCCACCAAATCGTCGCAACCAAAGCCGCGACACAGGTCTTCAGCCATTTGTCGAAGATCATTGTCTATGGCTCGCCCTTGCTGATGACAGGGAGCAGCGCGGCCTTGCCCCCCGCCTGGGTCTTCGCGCTCGCTCTCCCCGCATCGATGCTGGGAACCGAGGCGGGCGGGCGCATATTAGACCGGATGAGCGATGCTCATTTCAAGCGCTGGTCGGCCTGGGTGGTGACCGGGATTGGGGTCTTTTACCTCATCCAAGCGGCGCAGTTGGCAGGCTAAACTCTTGCAAAATCCGACAATGATGCTATCCAGCAAGCCCTGTGGACGGCTGATCTCCGCCCACAGGGGATTCCGGATTACCTGAGTTTGATTTCCAAACGGAACTCAAACTTCCAAATCCAGAATCGGATAGAGCTTCCCATAAGCTCGCTCCTTTGCTGTTTGTCAGCGGGTGGAGGGACCGCCCCTCCACCGTCTGACATCCCAAAACTGAACCCATTCACCAACATTGCCAAGGGGTGCAGGCGAAAAAATGTCGTCTTTGTCCATTTCATCCGCCATCCGCGAGGCACTGCTCTCCGCGGATCCAAGGGCAAAGATCATGACGACCCGGGCTGTGCGGCGCGATTGGTTGGCGGGGCGGCTCACTCATAGCTTTGAAACCCCAATGCCCAAGCGGCCGGGCCGACCAAGCCAACCAGCTCTTGTCGCGCCGAACCAAATGCCGAAGCGCGGGCGGGGCCAGTCACTGACCAACAGGATCGCCTTCCTTCATGCACTCGCTCATATTGAGTTTAACGCCATTGACTTGGCTCTCGATATTGTTGGGCGGTTTGGGGCGGGGCAGCCGCGCCAGTTTGTCGATGATTGGTTAAAGGTGGCGGCCGAAGAGGCGATGCATTTTGCGCTCTTGGATCGGCGCCTCAAGACCCTTGGCAGCGGGTACGGCGCGCTCCCTGCCCATGACGGATTATGGGAAGCCTCTGAGATCACGGCTCATGACCTGAAGGCCCGATTGGCCGTGGTTCCTCTTGTGCTTGAAGCCCGTGGTTTGGACGTCAGCCCGACGACGATAGAGCGGTTTGCAGCGGCTGGAGACCGTCGTAGTGCCCAAATCATGGCACGCATATATGCGGACGAAATTGGTCATGTGAGAACTGGATTTCGTTGGTTTTCAGCCTGTTGCGATTCTGCAAGCGAATCCCTTGAGTCCCAATGGCAAAGCCTTGTCCGGACATATTTTCGGGGACCCTTAAAGTCTCCATTCAACGACTCAGCGCGGGAGTCTGCCGGTCTAACCCGGAACTTTTACACGTCTCTTGCCAGCGCTGTCAGACCCCATCAGTGACGTGCATCACATCTGGCCAGCGCGTGGGGCGAAAGCAGCTGGACCAGAACGGGTCGTCTAGGGGTCTTTGAATGAGTGTTGCCGTATTTTCAGAGCGAGTGAGCCTATGGGCGAAGGCGCGTCAGTCTTTTAACGAAATCTTTAAAGGGCGGGATATCTTCATGCATGATGGTGCATCGATGCGCCGGTTCCACCTGTCGGCCAAGGCGCAGATCACTGCCGCCAGTGCCGCTGGTTTGCTTAGCCTTTCGCTTCTTTTCAACATTGGCCAAGCTGCCGTTGAAGGGTTCAACCTGACCGACGCTGCCGCCTCTTCCGATGCGCGGGCAAATCAGATTGCGACGTTGGAAGCAAAACTCGCAGCCCTGAAGTCAGACGTTGTAGCCGTTAAAACGGCATCACGCGATCATGCCCAGCGCCTTGAAGCACGTCATGCGGCACTCACCGCGCTCGTGAAGGGTGACGCTGATGGCAAAACAATGGCCGCTATGGTGCCTGCCATTCCCAACCATAATCATGCGGCCGCATCGCCCATTGAAACCGCTTTTGCACGTATAGACAGCCAGCAAGCCGCCCTTGCACGGCTCATCAAGAGCCAAACCGATGCGCTGTACGCGAAGAAGGCAGGCGTTGTATCGAGTCTTGGGCTTAATCCAAGCGGCCTTGGCGGCATGGGTGGCCCCTATGAGCCGCTTCCCGAAGGCAGCGAAGCCACATCGGGCAAGTCTGATCCCAATTTCAAGGCCTTGTTTGACAGTTGGAAGCGTTTGGACCGGCTCGAAACCAGCATGGTCGCTATTCCTTCTGACAAGCCCGTCGACAAGAGCATGATGAGCGTCAACAGCGGCTTTGGCGTGCGCAGCGACCCTTTCCGTGGCGGTCGTGCAATGCATGCAGGCGTTGACATTCCTGGTCCAATTGGAACCCCCATTTACGCCACTGCCGATGGCATTGTCGGACGCACCGGCTGGGTCGGTGGCTATGGCAATTTGATCGAGCTGGAGCATGGCAAGGGCATCCAAACCCGTTACGGCCATTTGTCTTCGATCAGCGTGACCCCCGGCACGCGCATCAAACGCGGTCAATTGATTGGCTTGATGGGCTCGACGGGCCGTTCAACCGGTTCACATCTTCATTATGAAGTGCGGATTGATGGCCGCGCGGTGAACCCCATGCCTTTCCTGCGCACCTCTGATTATCTGCTCGCCATGCAAAAGCGCGCCGACAATGTCGCGCTTGGCGGTCCAGATGTTGCAGCGCAAAAGTCTGCCAACAAGTAACATCTCTTGCGGGCAGAGGCTCTGCGCCCTATCTTAGCGGCATGAGCATTTCCCTTTCTGAAAGTGCGGCGGCGCGCGTCCAATGGATCGCTGATCGCCAAAGCAAACCCGCTGCCCTTCGCTTGGCGGTTGAAGGGGGCGGTTGTTCTGGCTTTCAATATCGCTTTGGCTTGGCCGAGCGGATTGAGGCGGATGATCATGTGACTGAGCGCAATGGTGTGAAGCTGGTCGTCGACCCGATGAGCCTTGATCTGATCGAAGGCAGCGAAGTTGACTTTGTTGAATCGCTTGGGGGGGCTGCGTTCAAGGTCAACAATCCGCTTGCGGCCGCTGGCTGTGGCTGCGGCGCAAGCTTTTCCATCTAGTGAAGATCGCCACTTATAATGTGAATGGCATCAAAGCGCGGCTGCCGCGCCTGATTGAATGGCTGACCGAGACACAGCCCGATATTGTTTGCCTTCAAGAACTGAAATCCAGCGATGAGACGATCCCCGTCGCGGATGTTGAAGCAGCAGGCTATTTTGGCGTCTACCACGGCCAAAAGGGCTTCAATGGCGTCGCCATCCTTGGCAAGGGCGAAATGCCGAGCCTGATCCGCAAGGGACTGGATGGCGAGCCTGAGGACGAGCATAGCCGCTATATCGAGGCCGACATATTCGGCATTCGCGTGGGCGGGCTCTATCTGCCCAATGGCAATCCGCAACCAGGGCCGAAGTTTGACTATAAATTGCGCTGGATGGAGCGGCTTCAGGCGCGTGCTGCTGAATTGCTCGCGTTGGAAGTGCCTGTTGTGCTCGCCGGGGACTATAATGTCATCCCAACCGACGCTGATATCGCCAACCCCAAAGCGATGGCCGATGATGCCCTGATGCAGCCCGAAAGCCGCGCTGCTTATCGCCGCTTACAGTCGCTTGGCCTCACCGACGCCTTGGAAGCGCGACACCCCAAAGGGCGGCTTTGGACCTATTGGGATTATCAAGCCGGTGGATGGCAGCGCGATGCTGGCTTTCGCATTGATCATTTGCTCCTTTCCCCCGAAGCCGCTGATCGCTTGGTTGATGCGGGCGTCGACAAGGATCATCGCGGGCGCGAAAAAGCCAGCGACCATGCCGCGACGTGGATCATCCTCGACTAAATCGCCTTTTCGTAGATTCGGTAAATCTTGTTGACCGTCCCGCCGACCGCCTCTCCGACCGACACCATCGGGCCATTGCTCGCAAGCACCCACCCAAAATCACCTTGAGTTGCGCCATATTTCGCCACCGCGTCCCGGCGGATATATTCGATCATCATCATCGCGAGCTGGCTCGCCATACGCGTGGATTGCAGTTTCTTGACGACCCCCATCAAAGGCACGCGCATGATCCGCACCTTGGGGGCGCGGAGCCACCAGAGCAGCTTTGCCCAATTGAACGGGAAAAGCGAGCCGCCAAACCCAGCCAATTTCTCATTGATGTTGGGCAACGTCACCATGAAGGCCACAGGCTCCCCATCAACTTCTGCGATGCGGATCAAATCTTCATAGACGATGGGTTTGAGCTTTTTGCCTCCATAGGCAACTTCGGCATCGGTGAAGGGCACAAAACCCCAATTGTCGGACCAAGCATCGTTTAGGATGCCAAGGATCAGTGCCAGTTCTTCGGCGAAACGGCTTTTGTCGACGCGGCGGATGCGAATGCGGTCATTCTTGTCCCCCATGCCAACGATGCGATTGACCAGTTCGGGGAAGCCTTTTTCAATCGGCACAGCGTAGGTGTAAAGATCTTGCACGCCTGAATAGCCCGCCGCTTCGATCCATTGCTCATAATGGGCGGCATTAAAGCCCATCATGATGACAGGCGCTTCATCATGGCCTTTGACGAGCAGGCCTGGTTCATCCCACATGCATAAGGATATCGGCCCCAAGGAACGCGTCATCCCTTTGCCGCGCAGCCACTCTTCAGCCTTGGCGATCAGAGCTGCTGAAATCTCGGCATCTTCCGCCTCAAACAATCCCCAATTGCCAACGCCCGGTCCCATGCCTTGTTCGGCAGGCTGTTTGAGCGCGTGGAGATCAATATGCGCAGAAATGCGCCCCACCACGACACCACCGCGTTCGGCCAAGAAAAGCTGCATCTCGCCATGTTCAAACCATGGATTCTGCCCAGGCGTGATGAGCGCACTCACCTCATCCTTCAACGGCGGCACCCAGTTAGGATCCTTTGCGTAGAGCCGATAGGGCAAATCGATAAAAGCCTTCTTGTCGGCTTTGGAGGTGACGGGGCGGATGGTGAGGGCTTGAGACAATGAAGCGGGCCTTTTCTATACTGCCATCATGTGAGACGCTTTGAGAAAGCGTTGATTATACTGATCCACAACCTGCGCAAGGATGGAGACGGCAAGCGTTTCTGGATCACGCATCGAAGGGATTGCACCAATGGGGCCAATCACGCGGGCAAAGCTCTCGGGAGGCACAGCCTGAGCCGATAAGCGATCCAAACGCTCAGCCTGCGTCTTATGGCTGCCCATGGCACCAATGAAAAAGGCATCACTGCTCAAGAGTGTCTGTAAGATCGCAGTTTCCCATTCGTGCTCGTGGAAGAGGATGACACCTGCGGTCCAAAGGTCAGGCGCGAAATCGGGGAGCGACTCAGGGGATAGAAGGAGCTTTGCCGAAAGGTTTTCCGCAACAAGGGACCGGTTGGCGGAAAACAGCTCGGTCTCAGCACCACAAGCTTCCGCAAGCCGGTGGAGAATATTCATCGCAGCGGCATCACCGAACAAAGCCAGGCGCAAGGGCGGGATATGATCCACATGGCCCGGCGCGAACCGAAAGCTCTTATGATCATGTGCGGTCACGGTCTGGTCGGTGCCTGAAAGGATAAGGCGAAAGCTCTTCCGTCGTTCAAACAGTGCACAGGCCTCCTCGCCCAGCCGCGCATGCGTGACAGGCGCAATCGACAATTCAACTGACCCTCCACAGGGCAATCGAATGTCAATAAACGGCGAATTTGCGCCATAGAGGACGGTTCGCGGCTTGCCATCGCGCATCGCCGCCTGCGCCTCAGCCACAACTGCCGCCTCAATGCAGCCCCCAGTCAATGACCCCGCAAAGCGCCCATCCTCCGCAATGGCCATATGTGTGCCGCAGCTGCGGGCCGACGCGCCCGTAACAGCTGTGATCGTTGCCAAAGCAACGCGGCGATTGGCAGATTGTTCTTGCCGGATAAAATCGAAGACGGGGCGAGGGTTATACACTGCTGGGACGCTAACAGTTTGATCCCATCGCGACCAGTGGGCAGCTTATTCGCTTTTTCCGGTAAAGGTTTGTAACATGTCGCAACTTATCATGACTCTGTTCATTCCTGTTCGTAGATGATCAAAAGATAAAATAAACTGGCGGGGTGCGCATATGCGCGTAGCAATTGCAGAAGATGATCCAGAAACACGCGCTTATGTGGGCGCATCGCTGACCGATGGGGGGCATAAGGTCGAAACATTCGCCAATGGGCGAGAGATTATCACCGCCTTGCAGCGCGACACTTTTGATCTGGTCATGGTCGATTGGAATATGCCCGCCAAAGACGGGATGGACGTGATCCGCTGGGCCCATGAGCATTTGTCCCCTGCGCCACCCATCATTGTGCTGACCAGCCGATCAGACAAAAGTGATGTCGTCAGTGCTTTGGAAGCCGGGGCCGATGATTATATCGTGAAGCCTGAGACGGCGGACGTGATCCGCGCTCGCGTGACTGCCGCCTTGCGCCGTTCCGGCCCGCGCCCTTCCAATGAGCGCATTGAGGCCTTTGGCCCTTATCATTTTGACAAGCTGACGAGCACAGTTCGCTTTCACGACAAGGAAGTGAACCTAACCGCCAAGGAATTTGCGCTGGCCAAGCTTTTTTTTGAAAATCACCATCGGCCCTTGGCGCGCGGCTATATCCTGCAGATGATCTGGAACAGCGTCGCTGATCTGCCGACGCGAACGCTGGATATGCATGTCTCTCGCATCCGTTCCAAATTGGACCTGCGGCCAGAAAATGGCTACAACTTGCACACCGTATTCGGATTTGGATATCGGTTGGAGAGTTTTGCGAATGAAGATTGAGGGGCGGATGATCCAAACGATCGCAAGGGTTTGGGCGGCTTGGCTTATGCTGTTGCTGGCGATCCCATCCCCCGCTGCGGCACAGGAAAATTATGCCTATATCATCAAGCCCGGTGATACTCTGATAGGGTTTGGATCGCGCTACCTAAACGACCCCAAAGACTATGTCCGCTTGAAAGATCTTAATCGGCTTCCAGACGCTAATCTTTTGCGGCCCGGCAAAACACTTCTGATTCCCTATGGCCTTTTGAAATTCACACCCATTTCCGCGCAGATTGTGGCACATAGCGGAGAGGTCGCGATCCGCAGCGCCGCTCAGCGCATGGCGCCGAGCGTTGGTTTAGCGGTACGCGAAGGCATGACCTTTGAAACGGGCCGCACGGGCTTTGTCACCTTGGCCCTGACCAATGGATCGCGGGTTTCCGTGCCTTCATTGAGCCAACTGCGGGTCCTGCGTTTGCGGCGCTATCTGCTGACCGGAGGCGACGAGATTGACTTTTCAGTCGACAAGGGCCGCGCAGAAACCGCGGTTTCCCCGATCAAAGACAAAGCCAGTCGCTTCCGCTTGCGCACACCATCTGCTGTGTCCGCTGTGCGCGGCACCCAATTCCGCGTCGGTTTTGACGAAACAGCAAAAGCCTCCGTTTCCGAAGTGATTGAAGGCTCAGTTGGCGTCGGATCGCAGGCCACGGGCAAGGAATTGGCAATCCCCGGCGGATTTGGCGTGGCGGTCAGCCGGTCAGGCGATTTGAACAAGGAAAAACTCTTGCCGGCGCCCGCCTTGGTTGACCCTGGCACGACGCAGCAAGGCCCTGACGTGCGTTTCACCATCACGCCATCTCCTGCGGAAAAAAGCTATCATGTTCAGATCAGCAAAGATGCAGGCTTTGTCGATATTGTGGCGTCCGAACGCTCAACATCGCCCACGATCAGTTTCGCTGAACTGCCCAATGGCCGCTATTTCGTGCGCGCGATGGCGGTGGCGGAAAGCGGACTTGAAGGCTTGTCTGAAACCACCAGCTTCCGCCGCCAGCAAGCTTCCGCCTCGGCAGAGCGCGTGCCCGGCATGGCCGATGGATTTCGCTTTGCGTGGATGGCGCAAGGCCAAGGCAAGACGCTTTACCGGTTCCAGCTATTTGATGCAGCATCGCCCAGTATCGCGTTGATTGACGAAGCGGCTCTTGAGCAATCGTCCCTGATCCTCGGTGGCTTGAAGCCTGCGGTTTATAAGTGGCGGGTCAGCGTCAAGCAACTTGGCAGCGGTGACAATGAACCAGTCTGGACTCCTTTCCAAAAACTGACAGTGGCTGAGTGAGCGGCAGAGCGCCGTGCCCAAATCCCGCCTGATCGTTGAATGGTTTTTTATCGCGCTCCTGTCTTTGGGGGCGGTCTATGGAGCGATCCGGAGTGGAACAGCAGATCGGATTGATTGGCTGATTCTCGATCAGCTGAATGGGCTGGCTGCGGGCGATGCGGACGAGGATATCATTCTTGTCGAAATTGAAGATCGGTCTTTGGCGCAAATCGGGGCTTGGCCTTGGCCGCGCACAATCCATGCCAAAGCCATCGAGCAGCTCGGTCAAGCGCAGCCCAAGGTCATTGGCTATGACGTTCTTTTCACCGAGCCAACCAGTCCAGGTGATGATGAGGCACTTGGCCGCGCCATTGCGGATGCAAAGACGGTCATTCTCCCCTCCTACGTCCGCACACCAGGGAGCGATGGGCGAGAAGCTGATTTGGTGTCACCCATCGCTCCAGTGTTGGCTGCAGCGGCTGGCACCGGTCATGTCCATTTGAACTTTGACGATGATGGCATTGTCCGCCGGATTGAGCCTTCCTTTGAAATTGATGGACAAGCGCTGCCCCATTTCATGCGCGCGGCATTGGCCTTTTCAAGCGGCCGCGCTTTTGTGGCGGCCAATCAAGCCAAAAATGATATTGTGCCGTTCCGCAAAGTGGGCAGCTATCGGCGGGTCCCCTTCTCCTCGGTTCTGAACGGCGAAGTGCCCGACGATTTTTTCCGCGGCAAGACCGTTCTTGTCGGCGCAACAGCGGTTGGCATGCGGGATAGCTATCCCGTGCCGGGGCCAGCTGGGGGCACCATGTCTGGCATCGAAATGCAGGCCAACTATCTGGACGGGATCAAGAATGGCGGTTTGATTAGGCCGGTCAGTGCCGATTGGCTGATGATTGGTTCCTTTGTTCCAACACTCTTGCTGCTGGGGAGCTTTTGGTTGGTGCGGCCCACACTCGCCTTTCTCCTGTCAGTGGTTGTCACAATTTTGGTGGTGCTCGCATCGCTATTGACACTGGCTTCGGCGGCGACCTGGATCCCGCCAGCGGCGGCCCTGGTTGGAATCATCTTCGCCTATCCCCTTTGGAGCTGGCGGCGCTTGAGTGCGCTCAATAGCTTTGTGGAGGCGGAAACGGCCTCTATCCGCAGTCGATCCTCTTTTGCGGGCGAACAAGGGGGGAAAGGCCTTGGCTTTGATAGCGTCGCCAAGTCGGCGATCCGCCTAAAATCGGTCATTGGCGCGATGGAAGATGCGAAAGACTATATGAGCAGCGTCATTTCCAACGCGCCCGATGCTTTATGCGTAGTCGGGAGTGACGATCTGATCGCGCTAATGAATGATGATGCAAGGGACTTGTTTGGAAGCGATCTCAGCGGTCAACCTGTGGGGGAGGCTCTCAAATCGCTGAAGGGCACGACCAACGATGACGGGAGTGAAATGATCTTGCCCGACGGCCGAGTCTTTCTGCTCAATCGCGCCAATTTTGATCAGGACGAAGCCCAATCCAGCGGTTCAATCTTGCGATTGGCCGACATCACGCCATTGCGCCAGGCCGCGCGAGAGCGGGAGCAGATGCTGGAGTTTCTTTCGCACGATATGCGATCACCGCAGGCCTCCATCATCACCTTGATCAACCGCTTCAAAGGTAAAGCGGTCGGCGATGAGGCGATGAAAGCCATTCAGGGCCATGCCCGCCACACATTGAAGCTGGCCGATGATTTTGTGCAATTGGCTCGACTTTCTGAAAGCGAACTTGAGCTTGAGGAATGCGATTTGGTCTCGATCACCAATGAAGCCATTGATCGCTGCTATGCCGAGGCTCAGGAGAAGAAGGTCAGCCTTGTCCGACCAGCAGACGATGACGAGCATTTGATCATGGCCGATGCTTGGCCGCTTTTGCGTGCCTTGACCAATTTGATTGACAATGCCGTCAAATATAGTCCGCCGCTGACCAAAGTGAGTTGCGCTGTATCTCGCTCCCCAGATGGCCGGGTCAGCGTCTCCATTACGGACGAAGGCGAAGGCGTTCCTGCCGAACGCCAAGCCAATATCTTCAAACCCTATGGCCCTTCAAACGCCAGCAAAGGCTTAAGCGCAGGGCTTGGGCTTTCTTTTGTCAAAAAGACTGTCGACCGGCTGGGGGGAGACATAGACTATCGCGCCGGCAATCCCGGATCGATCTTCACGCTGACTTTTCCCGGCCTTTGATCAATCTTCCGGCACATACCAGATGGGCGAAGTGTAAGCCCGTTCTTGAGACTTTACGCGGACATCAGCTGGCAATTTGAGCTTATAGCGAACCGCGTCACAGGCTGGCCATGTGGGCGTCGGGATTTCCATCACGCGGACATAATAGAAGGCGCGAAGCTTGGGGTTAAAGTCCGGATCGCGCCAAACGGTCATCAGCTCTGGCGCGCCAATGCTGTTGGTATAGGTGGCGGTCGCGACATTCACGGTATCGCCGACTGGCATAAGCTTGCCACCTACGATCTTGCGACGAGCTGGCTCGCTCCACACCACATCATAGACCCGTTCTTGCAAGCGGCCTGACGCATCGACCCAGCCTTTGACGACTTGGGCGCGATCCAAATTGCCGCCCATTGGGTCTTTCAGCGCTGACACGATAAAACTGGGGGCGCCCTTCGCGTCGCCCTTCAAATTGGCCCCCATCGGCACGCCGCGATCATATCCGGCTTTGACCCAATTGCCTTTCAAATCTTCTACCGAGAAATCCCAGCCGCCAAAGAGTCGGACCTTCATCCGCGGGCCTGTGGTCGCATAAACTTCACGCCGCATCATCGCATCGAATATGGCACCCCGCGTATTGGCCTTTGCCCAAACGCCTGCATAGCCGCCGGCCAGATAATGCCAGCCAAAGCGGCCTTCACGCGTCCCGAGATTCTGCTTCTCCATCGCTCGTTTGGGATTGGGTTCATTGCCCGTATGTTTGCCGAAGAAGTTATTCTCATCGCCCGTCGCCAGCGAGGTGTGGCTGTCAGTCGCGCCAATCACACCAAATTTATAGGGGTTCACGCCCGTTCGCGCTTCAATTTGAAGACCCCGCTTCAAGGCTTCCCGGATATATTCGCCTGCAAACATGCTGTTCGTCTTGGCTTCGGTCATCGGCAAATTGCCCAACTCCCAGCCGGTAACGCCATAGCCCGCAAATTCGTCATTGGGGGAAAGGAAAGGATGCGCTTCGCTATCGCCTTTGATCTGGGTAATCTCGACCACAGGCTCGCGCGCGGCACGGCGGCGCGCATAGTCGGCCGACATCGGCCCACCATCCGGCCCCGTCAGTTCAAACATCAATCCGTTGGACAAGTTGCTGTTATGCGGGATCGCCAGCGCCTTATCGCCGGTCACTTTCTCATATTTGTCCATGAAATCCCACAGCATCTCGACCTTGGTTCCGGTCAGCGAGGAATAAGGCATGAACTGATCAGCCGCCTTCTTACCACCGCGATACATCACGACCCGGTGAAGATTATTGCCATTGGGCATCAACGTATATTCAAAGCCCATGAAAGCAGTGAATTTGCCCGGTTGATTATAGCGTTCGACGATCTCGGTATGATCGGTCCAAATTGCCTTCTGCCGCTTTTCGCTGTCTGCGCTTGGCCGCATGCCTTCGGGCAAATCATTGCGGGCGGCTCGATCAATCAGTTCAGCCATGGCCCGTTGAGAGCCTTGCGGTCCTTCATGCATCATGCTGTGCCAGCGCTTCAACACGGGATCGCGGATGAGAAATCCTGGCGCATCGTAGAGCGCTTTGGTGGCGCCCAAGCCATCCGAGTGATCGGCAATGACGAGAAAATCGAGCGGGCGATCAAGCTTTGCCTTCAATCCGCCCGTAGAGGTCACCTCTTCCCCCATCGCAAAGCGCAGGGCCTCTTCTGAGCCGAGCCTTACGCCAAATCCAAAGGCATCGATGGAATTGGAGGTATGAAGATGCGTATCCCCCCAATAGACTTGCTCGGGATAGTCCGTTTCCTCAATCTCCGCCTCGTCCTTCTTGTCAGACGGGCCAGACGGCGATCCACAGGCAGCTAATGCCAAGGGGGCTAGGCTTGTCATCAACCAAGCGATTGAGCGGTTCATCTTCATCGAAACAGGCCTCCCCTCCTGTGCCCCATAGTTTCATCATGATAATCAAGAAGTTTCAAGCCTTTCTCGCCTTATCAATTTAAGGCAGGAGCAATTTTGAAAAGCATGAGGGGAGCAATAATGACCATCATCCTATCAGGCGGCAGCGGCCTGATCGGCCAAGCTTTGGCGAAGAAGCTTGAGGGGCCTGATCTTCGCGTAATCACGCGGCGGCAATTGGACGCGAGTGCTGAGCAGATAGTGGCCCCAGTTGAGGACTGGCCTGATCATATTCGCGCAGCCAAGCCCAGCGTTGCGATTTCGACCCTCGGTACCACGATTAAACAGGCCGGATCTCAAGCAGCGTTTCGGGCGGTGGACTATGATTTGGTCATATCGGTCGCACGGGCCGCGAAAGACGCAGGCGCGCGGCACTTCATCATAGTGACGTCGGTTGGGGCGTCCGCCAAATCCAGCAATTTCTACATCAAAACCAAAGGCGAAGCCGAAGAGGCGGTGAAGGCTATGGGTTTTGATCGGGTTGATATCTTGCGCCCCGGCCTACTGAAAGGCAATCGCCAAGGGCCTTCGCGACCGATGGAAAGCCTGATGATCATGCTTTCGCCGATCACAGATTTATTCACGCCCGCAGTGCTCAGCCAATATCGATCGATCGAAGCGCAAGATGTGGCCAATGCCATCGCCAAGCTCACGAAAGAGATGACCCCCGGCACCTTCGTCCACCATAATGACGAGATGTTGGCGTTGAGCTTTGATCTGCGCTAGGGGGCTGCTCCTTCAAAAACCTAAGGACCAGACGTGACGACCCTCTATAAAGATTTTGCCGCTGCCTTGGATCGGATTCTCGATCAGACTCAGCCTGTGCAAGGTCTGGATCGCCGCAACGTGACGGTCGAGCCGCCGCGCGAAGCGAGCCATGGCGATCTCGCCACCAACGCCGCCATGGTGCTGGCGAAAGGCGCTGGGATAAACCCGCGCGCGCTGGCGGAGATGCTAAAGCCGCAATTGGAAGCGCTGGACGATGTGAGCGCTGTCGAAGTTGCAGGCCCCGGCTTTATCAATCTGCGGCTGACCGATGATTGCTGGCGGCGGGAGCTTACCCGGATCGCTGAACAAGGGGCTGACTATGGCCGCTCAAGCGTGGGCAGCGGCAAGACCGTCAATGTCGAATATGTCTCCGCCAATCCGACAGGCCCGATGCATATGGGCCATTGCCGGGGCGCGGTGGTGGGTGATGCGCTAGCGAGCTTGCTGCAATTTGCCGGGCATGATGTGATCCGCGAATATTATGTGAATGACGCTGGCGGCCAAGTCGATACGCTCGCTCGCTCCGTCCATTTGCGGTACCGCGAAGTACTGGGCGAAGATGTGGGGGAAATTCCGGAAGGGCTTTATCCCGGCGACTATCTCATCCCTGTCGCGAAAGCCTTAGCCGCTGAACATGGAACGGCCTTTGTTGGAAAGCCCGAAGCTGATTGGCTGATCCTGTTCCGCGAAACAGCGGTCGCGGCCATGCTGGTCATGATCCGTGACGATCTGGCGTTGCTGGGCATCCATCATGATGTCTTCGCGTCCGAAGCCATTGTTCAGCGCGAGAAGAAGCCAGAAGCAGCCGAAGCCTTCTTGCGGTCACGCGATCTTGTCTATGATGGCCAATTAGAAGCCCCCAAAGGCGAGATTGATCCCGATTGGGAGCCTGTCACTCTGCCGCTGTTTCGCTCAACGCAATTTGGCGACGATCAAGATCGGCCGATCAAGAAAAGTGACGGCAGCTGGACCTATTTTGGGGCCGACATGGCTTATCATTTCCAGAAGGCCGAAAAAGCCGATGCGCTTATCGACATTTGGGGCGCGGACCATGCCGGAACCGTCAAGCGGATCCGCGCCGCCGTTGCTGCTCTGACCGATGGCAAAAAGCCGTTCGACATTAAGATCGTCCAAATGGTGCGGCTGCTCCGCGCAGGCGAGCCTGTCAAAATGTCCAAGCGGTCCGGCAATTTCGTCACGCTTGCCGATGTTGTGCGCGAAGTCGGCAAAGATGTTGTCCGCTTCACCATGCTGACGCGCAAAGCCGACGCACAGATGGATTTCGATTTTGCCAAAGTGGTCGAAGCCTCAAAAGATAATCCGGTTTTCTATGTGCAATATGCCCATGCCCGGATCGAAAGCCTAAAGCGCAAGGTAGCGGGTGAAGGAATCACGGGCGAAGCAGACGTGTCGATGCTCGATGCAGAAGATTTGGACCTCATCAAATTGGCCGCCCAATTCCCAAGAATCGTTGAAAGTGCAGCGGCGGCCTATGAGCCGCATCGAATCGCTTTTTACCTCTATGATCTCGCTGCTGCCTTCCACGCTTATTATAATTTGGGCAATGATCGGCCAGATCGGCGTATATTGGTGGTTAATGACCCATTATTAACTCTGTCTCGGCTTTTCTTGGGCGCAGCGATCGGGCAGATCATAGCTAATGGTTTATCAATCATGGGCGTAGAGCCTGCCCGGGAGATGTAAGAGTATGACCGATATTGATCGCGACAATGCCCGCGAATTGGGCCTTCAGGATGAAGATCGTTTGCCATGGTTGGAAGCCGTGGAAAGCGATGAAGAAGAAGGCCTGTCTGCGCAAAAGCTGCTGGGCTTTTTGATCGCGGCACTGATCGCGCTTGGCTTGGTTGTCGGCGGCATTTGGTGGCTGCGCAGCCAGCAGGGCCCATCGGGCGACAATAGCCTGATCGCGGCCCAAGAAGGCGATTATAAGGTCAAACCCGATGAACCCGGCGGCATGAAGGTGGAAGGCCAAGGCGATTCAGCCTTTGCAACCTCTGAAGGGGCGGAAGCCAATGCCCAAGTGAATATGGGCGCTCAGCCAGAAACCCCAGTCGCTGCGACCAAAGCCGTTCCACCTGTCGCGCAAAAGCCTGTGGCTGCTGGCAGCAAAGCGGTGACTACGGACGTTCCTGCGCCGAGCAAAATGCCCTCAGCGCCTCCGGTGGCTGTCGCAGCAACACCAGCGGCTGGCGGAGCTTTGGTGCAATTGGGCGCCTATGGTTCTCAAGTCTCAGCCGATCAGGCATGGGCCACCATCTCTGGCAAAGTCGCTGGCCTTTCGGCATCGTCTAAGTCGGTTCTTCCCGCGGCCGTCGGCGGCAACACGGTTTACCGTCTGCGCGCCAATGCGGGTTCGCCTGCTGCGGCTGCGGCCTTGTGCAACAAGGTGAAAGCCGCAGGCAGCCCTTGCATCGTTGTTAGATAATATCCCGCTCAGGCTCAGCCTGAGCGGTTATGAGGCGGCCATGCCCTCGCTCCTGATCTTTGGCCTTGGCTATACGGCGCAAGCCGTTGCGGCTCTGGCGCGCGCCAAGGGTTGGGAGGTTAACGCGACCGGCTCAGCTGGCAATGTGGCCTTTGATGATCGCGGTGCTGTGCGGTTGGGCATCGCGCAAGCCGATTACGTCCTTTCCTCCATCCCGCCGATGGCGGATGGCGATCCGCTGCTGGTGACATATGGCGCGGACCTCCGCCAGACATCGGCAAAGCTCGCTTATCTCTCTTCCACCGGGGTATATGGCGATGCCGATGGCGCTTGGGTCGATGAAAGCGCGCCCATCAAAGGACGCCGGGCCAATCGCAATGAGGCCGATCGCGAATGGCTGAAATTGGGCGCGCGCGTCTATCGCTTGCCTGGCATTTATGGCCCGGGCCGATCCGCACTCGACCGGGTAGCGGAAGGCAAAGCGCACCTGATCGACTTACCCGATCAGATTTTCAGCCGGGTTCATGTGGAAGACATTGCCGCCGCTGTGATGGCAGGATGGGATGCCCCCGCTGGGGCCTATAATATTGCCGATGATCTGCCCTGCAGCCAGAATCGTGTGATTGAACTGGCCTGCGATTTGATGGGCTTGCCCCAACCCCCTTTGCAAACGCTGGAGGAAGCGAAGCTCAGCCCGATGGCCTTGGCTTTCTATGCCGAGAATCGCCGCGTCGCCAATGGCAAGGCCAAGCGTCTGCTTGGCTGGCAGCCCCAATTTCCAACTTATGTCGAAGGTTTGCGCGCGCTTAAAGCCACAACCAACCCGGCAAGCGCCAGCGCACAACCGGCAATGCCCAGCCCGGTCCAATGATAGCCCTCGGCAACCGTTGAGATCAGCATGGCGACAATTGGGATGATGACGCTGGAATAGGCGGCCTTCGCCGGACCAATCGCCCGAACGACGCCAAAATAGAGCGTGAACGCAATGGCGCTTGCCATGATCCCCAAATAGGCCACGCCCGCGAAATAGCCCCAGCGCAGATCGATCACCGGCGGACCAACGGTGCTATAGGCCAAGATCGCATTGGCAAGCGCGCCCCAAAGCATCCCCCACGCGAGTACCGCCGCCATCGGGAACAGCTTGGCGCGTTCGCTGGCTTGCATAACATTGGAAATCGAAGCGGAAAGCACGCCCAGAAAAGTCAGCCCAACCCCAATCAGTGTCGCCGTCTGCCCACCGGGATCGGCTTGCACTTCATTGATAAAGAGCAAAGCAAGACCACCAACAGCAATGCAAGAGCCCAAGATGAATTGGCCCGTCATCTTCTGCTTCAAGAAAATCCACGAAAAGACCGCGTTTGGCACGACCAGCAGAGCGAACACCACCGCGACCAGCCCGGATGTGATGTACATCTCTGCCCGGTAGACAAAGTTGAAGTTGAAGGCGAATTGCGCCAGCCCAAAGGGAATGGCGAACATTTGCCCCGCCTTGCCAATGTTCAGATCGACTTTGGTCACGATGGCATAGGCCAGCATCACGATCCCGGCCAACAGGAAGCGATAGCAGACCGACCAGCTCGGCGGCACGACCCCCAATTGATCCTTGATCACGATCCAGGTCGATCCCCAGATCAGGGTCAAGAGGATGAACGGGATGAGGATGCGCGGCGCAAGAATCGATGGTTGATCAGTCACGACGCTACTCACAGCGCGGCCAATGCAGCGGCAAAGGCGATAATCTCAGCCTCGGGCTGATCCCAACTGACGACAAAGCGGACTTCGCCTTCCGCCCAATCATAAAAGTCAAAACCTTGCCCCCTCAACACCGCTGCCTCATCGGCTGACACCGCCGCAAAAACCTCATTGGCCTCAACACGGTGAATCAGCCTTCCCCTGAGCGCTGCACCCAATCGCTGTGCTCCCAAATTGGCGGCCCGCGCATTGGTGAGCCAGCGGTCTTGATCCAGCAAAGCGAGCAACTGTGCAGCCTGATAGCGCCCCTTAGAAAGCAAATGGCCTGCCCGCTTGCGCCGCTCAACAAAGCCCTTGGCCAATTCAGGTTTGAAAAAGATCAAGGCCTCGCTCGAAAGCCCGCCATTTTTGACGAAGCCAAAGGACAATATGTCGACGCCTGCCCGCCAGGTGACATCTGCAGGGGCACAGCCCAAATGCGCGACGGCATTGGCAAATCGCGCGCCGTCCATATGGAGGCCCAGCCCCTTGGCGCGACAGATGGCGGATAAGGCACTCACCTCATCTGCCGTATAGACCCGCCCATATTCCGTCGCTTGGGTGATCGAAAGCGCATGGGGTTGCGCCCAATGGACCCCGGCCGGGGTTGCCGCGAGCTTTGCCTCAAGTGCAGCAGCGGTCACCTTTGCGCCATCACCTTCGATCAGAGCAAGCTTGGCCCCATGAGTATAAAACTCCGGCGCGCCACATTCATCATTCTGGATATGCGCATCTTTGTGACAAAGGACGGACCCATAAGGCGGACAAAGCGCGGCCAACGCGAGACTATTGGCTGCGGTGCCTGTGCTGATCCAGTGCGCTTGTACTGACGTTTCAAAAACGTCGGAAAATGCCGCGTTCAGCTGTGCCGAAAGCGCATCGCCATCATAGGCTGTGTCGACATGGTTCGCAGCCGCAATTGCTTCCAAAACGGCTGGATGGGCTGAAGCTGCATTGTCAGAGAAAAACCGCATTGTTTCGTTGCCCTAACCGCAACACTTCCGCTTTGAAAGCAAGTTTCGGGATGCCACTGATTATCAGGCACGCTAAACCACCTTCATGATCGACACGGAACACGCCTTTGCCGCCTTTGATGCGCGGGATAAATCCCAAGATGGCCGCTTTGTCGGCGCCGTCAAAACCACAGGCATTTACTGCAAGCCCAGTTGCCCTGCGCGGCGGCCTTTGCGCAAGAATGTCGAATTTTTCGCCACGCCCGCCGAGGCCATTAAAGCTGGATATCGCGCCTGCAAGCGCTGCCTGCCCGATGAGGTTGGTCGCGATGCCGAAGGCGTGGCGCGCGCTTTGGCCCTGATCGAAAGCGCAGAAGGCCGTGTTTCGTTGAACGATATGGCAGCGGCGGCTGGCTTTGCCCCGCATCATTTCCACCGCCTTTTCAAGCGCGCCATGGGTGTGACGCCTGCAGCCTATGTCCGCGCTGGTCTTGCGACCCGCGCTGCACAGGCCTTGGATGAAGGAACCAGCGTGACCAATGCCATTTACGACGCAGGCTATTCAACCCCCAGCCGCTTTTACGCCCAAAGCAACCGTCGGCTTGGCATGTCTCCCAGTGCTTGGAGACAAGGCGGGGCTGGGGTCACCATAGGCTGGGCGATCAAGCAAACCAGTCTCGGCCAAATGCTGATCGCCGCGACCGACAAAGGCATTTGCCGCCTGTCCTTCGATGAAGATGAAAGCGTGCTCTACCGCCTTTTCCCCAATGCGCAGATCGAACCGGGCGGCGCAGGGCTTGATCCCTTGATCGAAGGCGCCACGACCGCGATCGAACGTCCTTCCCAAATGCCTACCCTGCCCTTGGACATTGGCGGCACGGCCTTTCAACAAGCCGTCTGGGCCGAACTCATGCGCATTCCGGCGGGCGAAACCCGAACCTATGCCGATATCGCCGCCGCCGTCGGCAAACCCAAAGCGATCCGCGCGGCAGGCACAGCCAACGGCGCCAATAAGGTCGCCATCCTCATCCCCTGCCACCGCGTGATCCGAACAGACGGGGGCTTGGGCGGCTATGCTTATGGGCTGGAGCGCAAGGAAGAATTGCTGAGAAGGGAAGGGGTGGAGTGAACGACTTCGGCAGTACGCCTGAAAAGGCGATGTCTTGCAGTGGTTTGTTTGCTGGGGGCCTCCGGCGGAGTTTCATTTATCAATCACGCCCCGCGTGATTGATAAATGAAACTGGTGCCGCTTAGGTGACTCGAA
>DLOX01000252.1:34140-38292 GCA_002478575.1 Sphingomonadales bacterium UBA7473
TGCTCTACCGGCTGAGCTAAAGCGGCCCGGTTTGTGGATGAGCGCACTATCAATCTCAAGAGCGCACTTCAAGCGTTTAGACGCATCCTCCTTAACACTTCATCAACCATATGCGGGCAAAAGAGGTTTATCTGGGGTGCCCCAATGTAATCGGGGCGATTTTAAGGATCTGTCAATGGACGGAACAGGGACTTTTGCAGGTGAACAAGATGCCGAAGTGAGTGGCGTCGAGACTGCGTTCAATGTTGGCAATGACGAACGGCGCATGCATGTGCGGGCCTATAATTATTGGGTCTCCTTGCTCGATGGCCGCGATTATCCTTCGATTGAGGATCTGGACCCGGAAAATCTCCACGATTTCGGGCCAAATTCCGTTCTTCTCGATTTCACCGGCGGCATTGAAAACCCCAACATTGCCTATCTTGGCCCAAAGCTGCGCGTTGCATGCGAACTTGAGCCTGATGTCGATTCGGTAGCGGATATCCCCAGCCGCTCTTTGCTGTCTCGCCTGACCGACCACTATATGCAGATTATTGCCAATCGCGCGCCAATTGGATTTGAGGCCGAGTTTACCAATGAAGTCGGGCATGACGTGATGTATCGCGGCATATTAATGCCCTTTTCATCGGACGATGACACCATTGATTTCATCTATGGCGTGATCAACTGGAAGGAATCAGCTGACGAAGCGATGGCTGGCAGCTTGGTGGAAGAAGTGAATCGCGCACTTCAGGCACCAGAAGCGCCGCGCAATCGCCCAACCTCGCCCGCCTGGGCCGATGGACCAAAGGGCGAGGAAGCTGTGCCACAACCGGAACCCGCTGCTCGCGACGATGTTTTGTCGCTTGATGGCTATGTCGTTGAAGATGAAGACGAAGCGGAAGAAACAGCTGCTCCAATTTTCTCTGATGTCCGCGAAAGCCTGGCCGATTGGCTAGCCGCTGCGCGCGCTTCGGCTGATGCGGCAGGCCATGCCGATCTGCGGAGCCGCGTGTCGCTTTATCGCGCGCTCGGCGAAGCTTATGATTTTGCGTTGACCGCTGAAGAGCGGCCTGACGAATATGAAGAAATGCTGGCCGATTGCCGGATCGCTGCCCAGGCACGTGCGCCGATGACGCCCATTGTGAAGCTTGTTTTTGGGACAACCTATGACAAGACGCGGCTGGCCGAATATGCGCTGGTTCTTGGTCATGGTCGCCGCGCTGGAATTGGTCGCGGAGCCTTCACCGCTTTTGTTGAGGGTTATGCGGGTGGCCTGAAAGCCATCGTAAACGCTGAACGACGCTTGAAAAAGCCAGCGGCCGAGGCCGAGTTCGCACCATCAGAAACAAGCCTTCAGGAACAAGCGCGCAGCTTGCCAGTGCTTGGCCTTGTCGAGCTAGCAGGAGACAGCGAATTTATTGTCTTGATCGCGCGCCGGATTGATGCGGACCATGTTGCTGTGCTGGGCGAGGTGGGTTCCGATCAAAAAGCCGTCGATCAAGCACTTCGGAAGCTTGTCAAACCCGCCTAAGCGAGCGCATAAGCCTCTCAAACATTGAGAGGATCGCATCACTTTATGACGAAGGTTGGCGAGTCCGCCCAAGACCGTTGGGCAAAAGCGCTTGGACCCTTGCTAACCAAAGGCAGTTTGCCCGGAGAACGGGCGGGAATGACAGCTGCGCTGCGCAAAGATGCGGTTGCCCTCGCTGCTGCAGCCATTGATCGCCGCTTTGGCGACAAACCTTCCATCCAGATTGAAAGCTTTGCGGCACCCAATGGCGATCGGCGGCTGCGATTGGCGGTCGTCAATGATGATATGCCTTTCCTGGTGGATACAGTCGCGGCAACGATCACGCGGCAAGGCCTGATCATCACGCGGTTGCTGCACCCTGTGCTGAGCGTCTCTCGTGCCAAAAATGGCCAGTTGGAGGAGTTGGGCAGCAAGGGAGGCAGACCCGAATCGCTCATCTATTTGGAATGTGACCGCGGGGATGCACGAACCCGTCAGGCGATTTTGAATGATTTGAACGCCAACTTGTCGGCCGTACGCAGCGCAGTTTCGGATTGGCCAAAGCTTCGGCAGGTGATGCAAGCTGATGCGGCTAAGTTGAATGGCGAAGAAGCTACTTTCCTCAATTGGGCGGAAAGTGGCGCTTTCACTTTGCTTGGCCATGCCCATTTCGATGCCAAAGCCGAACCAAGCCAATTGCTGGGCATTGCAAAACAATCCGCAGGCGAATTTCTATCCCCCTTGGCGCAACAAGCGGCGCGAAAGAGCCTTTCCGCTGGCGCAAAGCTGCTGATCGTCAAGTCTAACCTTTCGTCACCGGTCCACCGTGCCGTGCCGCTTGATCTGTTGATCGTCGCAGATGGCAAAGGCCTGTCCGTTCATGCCGGGCTATGGACCAGCGGCGCATTGGAGGCTCAACCCACCCAAGTGCCGATCCTCTCCGCGCGGCTGACAGCATTGCAGAAGCGGCTTGGCTTTGACGCGAGCGGCCATGCTGGCAAAGCACTGACCCATGCGATGACCGAATTGCCACATGATATTGCGGTAAGCATCGATGAAGAGGCGCTGGAGGCACTGGCCTTGACTGCCATGTCCATCGCCGATCGGCCGCGCATTGCCGTGGAATTGGTTCGAGCTCCGCTTGATCGACATTTATTCGCCTTTGTGTGGTTGCCGCGCGATGACTTGACCACAGGGCGGCGCGTTTCCATTTCTGAAATGCTTTGCTCGGCTGCCAAAGGGCGCTTGCTGAACTGGTCAGTGCGGCTGGAAGATGGTGGTGCTGCGGGTCTGCGCTTCATGATCGATGTGCGTGGATCGGATGCTGTGCCTGACAAAGCGGCGATGACGGCGGCCATTGAAGGGCTCGTGCGCGGTTGGGGCCCTGCGCTGGAAGCTGCGCTTGCCAAAAAGGTGGACGGGCGATCAGCCGCACGGCTTGCGCTCAGGTACACGCCGCTTGCGCCCCAAGATTATCGCGATGGAACGCCGATTGATGAGGCGGCCGATGATCTGATGGCTCTGTCAGGGCTGGATGAAACTCAGACGGTCGCTCTGCGCTTTTGCGACGATGCCGAAGCGGGCGTCATCCGCCTGAAGCTTGCCGCGCAAACCAGTCTGGCTTTGTCTGATGTGGTGCCCGTCTTGGAAAATTTCGGTTTCCGCGTGTTTGAACAACGCTCGACTTTACTCTTTGGCGGCGGCGGCGCAATTCAATCCTATCGCTTGGGACTTTCAGGCACGCTCTCGGATCAAGCGGCCGTTGCAGACGCAATTGCGCAAGTGATCGAAGGCCGTGCCGAAAATGATCGGTTCAATGCGCTGATGGTGGCTTGTGCACTGTCAGAGAGCCAAGCGCTGCTGATGCGGGCCTTGTTCCGTTACTTGCGGCAGACGGGCCTGCCTTATGGTTTGTTGACCGTGGTCGATGCGCTCGCCCGCCATGGTGCGATCACAAGATCCTTGGCCAATCTCTTTGCGCTGCGCCACGATTCCCGGAAGGCCCATGCTAAAGCAGCAGCTCGCGAAGAAGCGGCCATCATAGACGCTCTTGGTGCCGTCAGCGCCATTGATGAAGATCGGATTCTACGGCACTTGCTTGCCGTGATCAACGCAACGCTGCGCACCAATATGTTTGCGGAAAGCGGCAAAGAAGCCATTGCCTTCAAGATCGAGTCTGCAAACGTCCCCGGCCTGCCCGCTCCAGTGCCTTGGAGAGAGATTTTTGTCTATTCGCCTCGGGTGGAAGGCATTCACCTGCGGGCAGGGCCAGTGGCGCGCGGAGGGCTTCGCTGGTCTGATCGACGCGATGATTTCCGCACCGAAATCCTTGGCCTGATGAAGGCGCAACGCGTCAAAAATGCTGTCATCGTGCCAACCGGGGCCAAAGGCGGCTTTTATCCCAAGCAATTGCCAGACCCCGCCAATCGAGAGGCTTGGCTCGCCGAAGGGACCCAGTCTTACCGCATCTTCATCCGCACCTTGCTGTCGATCACGGATAATTTGGTGGAGGGGCAAGCGGTCCACCCTGAGGGCATCGTTTGCTATGATGGGGATGACCCCTATTTCGTGGTCGCGGCGGACAAAGGCACAGCGACTTTCTCTGACATTGCCAATGCGATTGCGCTGGAACGCGGCTTCTGGCTGGGCGACGCCTTCGC
>DLOX01000115.1:0-871 GCA_002478575.1 Sphingomonadales bacterium UBA7473
GTGGTATTGCGAAGCGTTCTGTCACCCAGAAGAAGGGCAAAACCACCGGGGACGGCTGAGAAAGGCGGGAAGGGCAAGGTGGCGATGCTGAACACATCGGCCAAATCCGTCTTATTCTTTTCCTTGATGTAGAAAAAGCCGCCAACGAAATCCACGGCACCGAGTTTACCGCTCAGCTTCACTTCCTGAGTGAATTGGTTGTGGGCGCCATCATTGAAGATGCTGAAGCCACCGCGGGTATAGCCCCGCACGGGCTGAATCGGCACTGAAATATTCGGAAGTCCGCGACCATCGGCGAAATCGAGCGCAAATTCCTGATCGAGATTCACAATGCCTGTGATCAGGTTGAGATCAATGTCATCGGTGAATCCAAATTGCAGATTTGATGTGACCAACGTGTTTTGCGTCCGGTTTCCAAGTCCAAAATTTGCCTTGCGACCTGATATTGGCAAATTGTAACTTGCAGGACTAATTGATTTTGCCTCGATTAATCCGGTCGTCGCGAAACGGCCTTTGCAATCCGTGGGCGTTACGGGGTTACACAAGAAATTCAGGATATTTTCTGAGTTGCTAACAAGGTGAGAGACCGAGCCCTTCCAGCTGCTCCGCTCACCCAGTTTAAGCTTAAGGCCCAAGCGCGCGCCATAGCCATCGTCATCATTGATGCGTTGGCCGGTCGTTACGTTTTTGACATAGCCATCATCGCGCTGGCTGTATCCACTGATCTTGATCCCAAGCACATCGCCAATCGGCAAATCGATTGAGGCGCGAACCATCTTGCGGTCATATCGTCCGTAACCAGCCTCAACATAGCCGCCAATCTCTGTGCCCGGATCGCGCATGATGATGCTGATCGCGCCGCCGGTTGTGT
>DLOX01000115.1:944-4056 GCA_002478575.1 Sphingomonadales bacterium UBA7473
ACAGCGTGCCTTGTGGGCCGCGCAGCACTTCAATCCGCTCAACATCGAGGAATGAGAGATTGTTGGCATTTTGGCGCGAGAGGTAAATGTCATCGACATAAGTGCCAACTGGCGGATCAAAGGTGGCGATCGATTCTGTATTTCCAAGACCGCGAAGATAATAGCCGTTGGCAGAACCCAGCCCGGTATTGTTGATGGCAAAAAGGTTCGGAATATATTGTCCCAATTGAAGCGTGTTCGTGACGCCTTGAGCCGCCAGCTGTTCTGATGAGAAGGCCGAAATCGCAATCGGAACATCCTGCACGCTTTCAGAACGACGTTGTGCTGTCACGATGATATCTTGGATGCCGCCTTCTTCTTCAACGGCCTCTTGGGCATAAGCTGGAAGCGCGACCAGCGCAGACAATGCGGTTGTTGCAGTCAGAAAATGGCGGATCATAGTATCAGCTCCCTGAGTGGATGCGGTCTAAAGACCTTATGGAATGTTCCTTGCGTTGGCACATTTTTTATGATTTGTCCGGACAAGTTTCATCGAAACGGCGCCGCTGTCAAGCCACAACATTACGGGAGTTGGTCTATGACCTTTTCAGAATTGGCCTATCCGACGCTCGTCTATGTTCATTTGTTGCTTTTCGTCCTTTGGTTGGGCGCGGATGTGGGCGTTTTCCTGCTTGGACAGCATTTTCGGAAGCGGACGGTTTACTCGCTTGATCAGCGAATCGCCTTGCTGAAGCTTTTGGTGATTGTTGACCTGACGCCGCGGACAGCATGGGCCCTTATGGTTCCTCTTTCGCTCACCATTTCCTCAATGGGCGGATGGTGGGAGGTGCCGATATGGTGGATCATAGCGTCTTGGGTGATCGCTGCCTTCTGGCTTTGGTTGGTTTTTGACTCACATAATCATGACATGACGCCTAGAGCCGCGCGCAATCGTGGCTGGGAAGGCTATCTGCGCTATGCGCTAACGGCTTTTTATCTGTGGTTGGGCGGAGCTTCGCTTTTGGGCAATGCTCCGATCGAACCGGATTGGCTGGCGTGGAAAGCCCTGCTGTTCGGCTTCATCTTCGCGGCCGCTATCATGATTGATGTGTCTTTCAAACCCGTCGGTCCTCAGCTTGGAAAGCTGCTGGCCGAAGGATCAAGCGATGAAACCGAAATTCCGCTTTTGGCGACCATGAATCGGACCAGATATTGGGTCTGGTGCGTCTATTTGCTGCTGATTGCCACAAGTTGGCTGGGAAATGTGAAACCCTACTAACCATTTCTTAAACGAAAAACTGCTTGACTAAAGTTGTCCGGACAAATTTAGAGAGAGAATGGCTTTGATCCAATCCATGTTATTTGTGCCGGGGAATAAGCCGGAGCGCTTTGCCAAGGCGTTGGCGAGCGGCGCTGACAGCGTGTGTATCGATTTGGAAGATGCTGTCCCAGCTGAAATGAAGTTAGCGTCTCGCAAATCGGCGATTGAGGCGGTTGGGCTTGATGCTCGCGTTGCCATTCGCGTCAACGCGCTTTCAACGCGTGATGGTTTTGCTGATCTGCTTGCTTTGGCGAACACAGACCGGCGGCCTTCGCTGGTTTATCTCCCCATGGTCGAAGATGAAGCTGAGGTGCGTATTGCTGCCTCAGTGCTCGCCGATCCATCGGTGTCCTTCGTTCCCCTTATCGAGACAGTAAGAGGGTTGACCAATGCTGCAGCAATTGCGGCAAACCCAAATGTTGCGATGCTGATGTTCGGTGGCGCTGATTTTTCTGCTCAGTTGGGCGTTGATCTCTCTTGGGAACCACTGGTTGTTGCGCGCTCTCAACTTGTGATGGCCTGTGCCCAAGTTGGTAAAGGGGCGATCGATGTACCGTGGATCCATTTTGAGGATATGGCTGGACTGACCGAGGAAACTCGAAAAGCAAAGGCGCTTGGCTTTGTCGCAAAGGGTGCAATCCACCCTGCACAAATTGCCCCGATCCACGATGTTTATCGGCCAACGCCGGAACAAATTGAAGAAGCGAAGGAAGCTGAGAAGGTTTTTCGAGAAGCAGGCGGAGCGGCGGTCCGTTTTCGCGGACGGATGCTCGATACACCGGTGATGAACCGATATCGTCAGATTTTAGCAATTGGGGATAGATAATGCGGGATGGGGTGATTGAAGTAGGGCCTCAGCGATATCGCGAGACTTACGGCCGTTACTATGAGGAATTTGTGGTTGGCGATGTCTATGAACATCGCCCTGGTCGCACGATCACAGAGACGGACAATACCTGGTTCACCCTTTTAACGATGAACCAGCATCCTTCCCACTTTGATGTTGAGTTCGCGGCGAAGACCGAGTTTAAAAAGCCCTTGGTGGCGTCTCCGCTCACCGTTGCGATCATGACTGGCCAAAGCGTCTCTGACGTGAGCCAAAAGGCCGTTGCCAATCTGGGCTGGAAAGAAATCCGCTTATTGAAACCCGTATTTGCGGGCGACACGCTCTATTCTGAAACAGAAGTGCTGGAAAAGCGTGAGTCAGAGAAGCGCCCGACCCAAGGCATCGTGACAATCAAAACCATCGGCAAAAACCAGCATGGCGAGATCGTCTGTGATTTCATCCGCACCATGCTCATTTGGAAAAAGGGCTTCGGCCCGATGGATAGCTAAGGAACAAGAAATGGCCACCGCACCGGAGCTGACTCACACGCCAATGAGCGCCGATGAAGAGGCGGCGTTGCTCGATGCTATCCAGAAATGGGTCGACAAAGAGGTGCGGCCTGTCGTGCAGAAATATGATCATGCCGATGAGTGGCCTGAAGATATCGTCCATCAGATGATCGATATGGGGCTTTTTGGTGCGACAATCAGCCAGCAATATGGTGGCTTGGGTCTCTCGGCTGTCACATATGCAAAGATCGTTGCCCTTATCTCTTCCTATTGGATGGCAATCACCGGCATTTTCAATTCGCATCTGATCATGGCCTGCGCGGTGGAGCGGTTCGGCACGGTCGCGCAAAAGGCGAAGTGGCTGCCGATCTTTGCACGCGGCGAAATTCGCGGCGGGCTCGCGCTGACGGAACCGAATGCCGGGACCGATTTGCAGGCGATCCGCACCACTGCTGTGCGCGACGGCGACGACTATGT
>DLOX01000008.1:0-361 GCA_002478575.1 Sphingomonadales bacterium UBA7473
CGGAAGCGCTTCAGCGCGTTCCCGGTGTTGCGATCAACCGTTTTGCGGGTTCGAATGACCCTGATCACTTTTCAGTCGAAGGCTCTGGCGTTGTTATTCGCGGTTTGAACTTCGTACGGTCTGAATTTAATGGCCGCGATGCCTTTGTGGCAGGCGTCGGTGGCCAAGCGCTGAACTTTGCTGACGTTCCTTCGGAGCTGCTTGGTTCGGTCATTATCGCCAAAAACTCGACGGCTGATATGATAGAAGGCGGCCTTGCAGGGACTGTCAATCTGAACACCCGCAAGCCGTTTGATCGCAAAGGCTTCCATTTTGCCCTGAGCGCTGAAGGCAATTACGGCGATTTCCGCAAGGAATGGAC
>DLOX01000008.1:397-2568 GCA_002478575.1 Sphingomonadales bacterium UBA7473
AAGGAATGGACGCCAACCTTCTCGGGCCTGATTAGCAAGACGTGGGAAACTGATTCTGGTACGTTCGGCTTGCTTGCGAGTGCCTCTTACTCCCGGATCAAAAGCCGCGCAGATGGCTTCCAGATCACTAACTTCCAAACGCGCGATGGCACCTATGTGAGTGCTGCCAATGCTGGCACGAACGTGGTCTGTCGCTCACAATTGCCGGGCTCGACCGACGCTTTCGGTTTCTTGCCAGGGCGCAATTGCGGCGGTGCCGCACCTGCTGGTGCTGATGGCTTTGCTGATCTTGCCGGTGTGCGTTACGCGCCGCTTGGCGGACAGTTCCGCACCCAAGAATTTGACCGCAAGCGCGATGGCTTCAACGTATCTGCCCAGTGGGAATCGACCGATCAGCGGACCCAGTTAACGGCAGAGTTCATTCGTTCGCACACAACCAATAAATGGAACGAGCGGACGTTTGAAACCGGCTCTGACCTCTCAGAATATAACACATTCCCGCGCGGATGTCGTCAGAACGACAATGGCGCTTTCATTCTGAACGGTCCAAACGGTGTTCAAGCGGCGAACACGGGTCCTGGCCCACGTGCCGAGTGCCCCAACGGCTTCACCAACTTTATCTACGACGATACAGGCTTGTTCCAGCAGGGCTATATCGTGCAGCAAGGCACGGGCTGGCGCGGCAATGACCCGCTGGTTCCGGTCGGCGGCCTTCAGCAAACCATGGCACGTCGTTTGGTTGATGAAGAAACCACAAATTCTGACTTTGGCCTGCATCTAAAGACGCAGCTGACTGATCGTTTTACCATCAATCTTGATGCTCAATATGCCAAGTCGCGCAAGCAGAACACGGACTTGACCATTCATGGTTCTACCTTTGCGGATCAAGAGCTTGATCTACGAGGAGATCTGCCAGTTGTCACACCGCACGCGCCAAACAATCTTGGCTATGCATGGGGAGGTGATGCAGGTCGCGCGATTGCGGGTCTTACAGATGCTCAATATTTTGCCGATCCGCGTTTCTCTTTCTTCCGTTCCGCGATGGATCACATCGAAGACAGCTCGGGTTCGCAATATGCGTTCAAAGCTGACATGGAATATGAATTCCCAGAAGATAGTTTCATTCGCCGTGTGAAGGCAGGTGCCCGCTATTCTGATCGCGATCAGACAGTGCGTTACACCACCTATAACTGGGGGATGTTGAGCGAAGTCTGGTCGGGCCCACGTCCTCTCAATTTCGCCGATGTCTCAGCCGACCAACGGACGCAATATGCGTTCCCAGACTTCTTCCGTGGACAGGTTACGCCCCCATCAAACGCATTTTATGCAAATGTTGACGGTCTGAAGAGCTATGAAGATTGGGTTGCTTACACGACCGCAATCAAGGCGCGTCGTGCAGAGATTGGTGGTTTCTCCAACTTTGTCTCGCTTGCCAACCGTCCAGGTGCCATCGCTGGTACGCCGTTCCTGCGCGGCGATATTCAGCCGATCGCTCAGCAAGACTTCTCTGCCTATGGCATGGTCGCCTTTGGTACGGATAACTCAGCGGACGGCATTCGGATTTCAGGTAATGTCGGCTTGCGCTATGTGCACACGTCCTTGAAGTCTGATGGCTTCCCCGCAGCGCCGTCGCAAGGCGGGCTGAATATTTCGGACCCCTATAACACTCGTTGCCCAGTGCTCACCAATCCAATCACTGGCACGTCAAGCCGTGGCGGTGGTGTCTGTAACCTCTCTGAAGCAGAATATGGTGCGCTTCAGACCTTCGCAAATGGGGCAGGGCAATTCGCATCTGATCGGAATAGCTATAGCTATCTCTTACCAAGTGCGAACTTGAAGCTTGGGATTACGGACGATGTCGTTGTGCGTTTCGCAGCATCAAAGGTGCTTACGCGGCCGTTGAATGATTATCTGCGCAACTTCTTCAACTATCAGCTGCAAGGCGGTGGCAACTTGACCGCAGAGGCGGGAAACCCAACGCTGAGGCCAGCAACCGCTTGGCAGTTTGACGCGTCAGCTGAATGGTATTTTGCGCGCGTCGGCTCAGTGTCGCTCAACCTGTTCTACAAGGACATTAAGGACTTTTTCTTCCAATCGGTTGAAAGCAGAGCGATCACCAACAATGGCGTGACCCAGAACGTTCTCGTCCGACTGCCGGAGAATTTCGGAGG
>DLOX01000008.1:2656-3465 GCA_002478575.1 Sphingomonadales bacterium UBA7473
GACTTATGACTTCCTGCCGGGCTTCCTCAGCGGTCTCGGTGTGTCGGCCAACTATACCTTCATTAAGAGCAAGGGGCTTCCAAGCGTCTTCTTGAATGCAGGCGGCACGATCAACCCATCGACCGTAACACCAGGCAATCTGCCGCTTGAACAGCTGTCCAAGCATAATGTGAATGCGACTATCTTCTATGAAAAGGGTCCAATCTCGCTGCGCGCCGCTTATAACTGGCGGTCACGGTTCTTGTTGACCGCAGCGGATGTGATCTTCCCTTACTACTCGATCTTTAACGAAGCGACTGGTCAGCTTGACGCATCGGCTTTCTTCAGTGTCACGAAGGACATTAAGATTGGCGTGCAGGGCGTGAACTTGTTGAACGAAGTGACAAAGACGTCTCAAGCCTATACCGGCAGCGCGGATTTGTTGGCACCGCGATCATATTTCATGAATGATCGCCGCTTCTCCTTCGTGGTGCGTGGGAACTTCTAAGTCCTTCTCACCATATTGCCTAACGAAGGGGCCGTCTGGAAACAGGCGGCCCTTTTCTGTGTCTGGACTAGAAAAACATGGCCTATTTCAGCTCAGCGCGAAACGATCCGACTACCGCTTCGGAGCGCCTCGCAAGGCAGCGGCGATGGCGGCGTAGAGCGGTTTGGCCTTGCCATTGTCATCATAGGGGCAGGGGCGCTTCTTCAGGCCATCGGCGCGGAGTGGCTTAAAGCTCTGAAGCCAGCTGTGCTGATCCTGCATGCCCCAGAGCAGCGCCGTTTTGAGCTGCGGATAGGCAAACATGATGTCCAAATAGGCTTTC
>DLOX01000292.1 GCA_002478575.1 Sphingomonadales bacterium UBA7473
TGCCTCGATGCTTGTGCAAGTCTGGATTCGTCAAGCTTGTCTCGGCCAGTGAGGCATGGATTCCAGGTCAAGCCCGGAATGACGTAAAGTGAAAAGCACTTCACCCCACCTCAACCGTCAAGGCTTCAATCCTCAGCAACTGCCGTTCGCCATCGACCAAAATCTCCGCCGCCAAATCAGCGACTAGGTGCCGAGCAATGCTAAACTCATGATCCTTCAGCGCTTCGATCACCTTATATTCTTCGGTCGAAAAACAACCTTGCGCCCCTCGCTCTAACAAGATCAGATGCCGAGCGCCTGCAAAGGTCGCGCTGGCCCAGCTGGTTGAATCGCTGAGGATCGGGCGAAGCTGCGCGTCCGGTAACAACTGAAGGATTTGCCGCGTCAGCCGCCCGGCAGGGTCTTGGCCGAGGCGGACGGGCCGCTGAGAGCTGCCAATATCCGCGCTCGCAGTTTCGGGCCCACCATTCGCCCGCGCTTGATGTCCCCCACCAGATTGGGGTCCTTCGCCACGCGCCTGCCGAACTGGCAGGGCGTCTCTCCGTTGTTGCGCAGGAATGTCTCGATTTGCTTTGCCATCATAACTCATGTCCTTTCTAGCCTTTCCGAATCAGTTTGTTCCGCCTATGATCTGTCTCGTCGTAAATTTCCTACTTGTCTAGGGAGATTCCTATTGCTAGGGAAAAAATATGGATGATGTTCGCAAACGCTTAGAATCGCTGATCAAGGAACGGGGAGTGGATTACCTTTCCATCTCTCGCTTACTCGGTCGCAATGCCGCCTATATTCAGCAGTTCATGCATCGAGGTACGCCAAAGCGCCTGGCAGAGGAGGATCGCGGGTTGCTCGCGCGCTTCTTTGGTGTGGATGAGACAGAGCTTGGAGGCCCGCCGGGCGGAAAAGGGTCTGGCCCTTATCGTATCGTTCCTCGGCTTGCGGTGGGTGCGTCCGCCGGTGGTGGAGCCTTTGGTGCCGGTGAAGCGCAGATTGGTGCCATTGCCTTTGATCCCAAGTGGCTCAAGAAATTGGGTGTGCCGGAAGGTTCCGCTTCGATCATCCGCGTCCAAGGGGATTCGATGGAGCCGACGCTGGCCGATGGCGACGAGATTTTGGTCAACACGGCCAATAAAGGCGAACGGGGCGGCGATGGCATTTATGTGATCCGCCTTGATGATCTGCTGATGGTCAAGCGCTTAGCGTTCCAAAAGGCGTCAAAGACCGTCTCGATCATAAGCGACAATCCCGCATACCCCGCGATTGACGCTCTACATGACCGGGGCTTGGCCATCATTGGGCGAGCAGTTTGGGCAGGTGGCAAGCTTTAGCGTGAACGCGCCGTTTACCAGTTCATGTCGCACAATTTTACATGCCTTTTCGCTAAACCCCTTTGTTCACAAAGAGTTGCAAAGGGCGTATCATGAGTAAAAGTGCAGTCTCTGGGCGTGTGGCGGGTGAGCTCGCCACTGAAATGATGGCGCTTTTCGGGCCGCAAGCTGCAACCGAAGCCCATCGCCGGGCCAGCCGGTCTCGCAATCTGGGCAATGCCTTGGGCTATTGCACTTGGCGTCAGGCAGAGCGTTTGATCGCGCAACTGACAGCGACAAGCGATCAGTTTACCGTCCACTAGGCTTTAACTGCCGATTGCCACTGGCGGGCGCGAATCGCGCTCGTTAAGACGAGACATGAGGTTGGAGGTTCGTCGTTGCGTTTTGGCTGTGCTTTTACTGCACGGGGCGAGCGGCGTGTGGGCGCAGACATCGCCATCCCCTCCTGAAGCACCGCCGGCCGAAGCGGCACCCGATCCAACCAGCCCGATGGTTGAGCTTCCCGATATTGGCGTCGAATGGCCCGATATGACGGAGACCAGTTCTGACGCTCCCGATCAGGCTGTGGCGGCCGAAGTCGATGGCGAGCGGCGCTATACGGTTGTCGTTGAAGGGGTGGATAAGCTCTCGGCCATTCCCTTTCGCCAGCGCTTCAATGATCTTTCCACTTTGAAGGCGGGCGAAGGCAAGCCAGCCAACACGGCGCAAATCGATCGCCGCATTCGTGAAGATCAGACTTTGATCGAAGAAATTCTGAAGACTTCAGGCTTTTACGACGCGCTGGTGGATGCGGAAGTTGAGACAGGCGCAGCCGGGGCCCTGCTGGTCCGCTTCACGGTCGTGCCTGGGCCACTCTATCGCTTTGAAAGCGTGTCGGTCGATGGCCTCGCCAAAGCGGGCGAACAAGCTCCCAAGTTTGAAGCGGCATTTGGTGTAACGACCGATGACGCCGCCGATGCGGATGATGTTGTCGCGGGCGTGAAGGCGCTAGAGACACAGTTGCAGGATGGCGGCTTTCCCTTTGCCAAGGTCAATGAGCCTGAAGTGGTCGTTGACCATGATCGGCGATCGGCAACGCTTGCGATGACGGTTGATCCCGGCGGCAAGCGGCGTTTTGGGACGCTCAAGATTGTCTCTCCCGATCCGCCATTCTCTGACAAGCATCTAAGCCGGATCGCGCGGTTCAAAACGGGTGAGGATTTTGACCGCACCATGATGGAAGATTTGCGCCGTGCCTTGGTCGCCACTGGGATTGTCGGCGATGTCGATGTGGTCCCGGTGCCAGCCGGTGACGATAAGGCGGATATCAACGTCTCGCTTTCGCCTGCACCCAAACGAACCATCTCTGCTGAGCTTGGCTATGGCACGGGTGAAGGCGTGCGCATCGAAGGCAATTGGACCCACCGCAATTTCTTCCGCCCGGAAGGGGCCCTCACGTTGCGCGGCGTTGTGGGCACGCAGGAGCAACTGGCGGGCGTCATCATTCGCCAATCCAATTTCAAAAAGCGGGACCATGCCTTGAATGCAAGGCTGATTGCGAGCAATCTCAATCGCCGCGCTTTCGACGCCTATACGGTTGAGATTGGCGCAAACATTGAGCGCCAGTCCAATATCCTTTGGCAAAAGCGCTGGACCTGGAGCGCAGGTGCGGAATTTATTGCGTCGGATGAGCGGGATATGACGCGTGGCCTTGTCGCCGGACGGAAGACCTTCTTGATCGCGGCGGCACCCTTCACCTTGGGTTATGATCGCTCAAATGATTTGCTCGATCCAACAACGGGCTTCCGCATTGGGCTTCGGGTCTCGCCGGAGGTCTCACTGAGGAATGGCACCAATCCCTATGTGCGCACGCAATTGGATGCGAGTGCCTATCTTCCCGCCAGCAAATCTGTTGTGGTGGCGGGGCG
>DLOX01000045.1:0-7568 GCA_002478575.1 Sphingomonadales bacterium UBA7473
AAGATGGCATTATAGCCAGCAAGCGAAATTCCAAACAAAGACCAAGGCGCTTGATCACAGCGGATGAGCGGCGCCTTCATAATCTGCTCCATAAAATCGCCGCCGCTGGCTGCAGGCGGCTGCGCACATTTCGTGAGCCCTTGCCACCAGCCATATTCGACGCCTGCGTGAAAGGCGCCAATTCCGCCACTGATGCCAATGCCAAGAGCGGCGAGCGCAACTAACGCCAGTTTTGCTTTCGGATTTGCGATGAAGAACGCGAAGCCAGCTACAACGATGGCGGCATAATGCGGCCAGCGCTGCCAATGGCACATTTCACAGGGCGGCAATCCGCCGATATATTGTGAACCCAGCGCTCCTGCCATCAACGCAGTGGGGAGGATGAAAGCGAGTATATTCGCTCTTTGGATTGACGTCACTTACCCCCCTTGCGCGCTCCACCACCTGCGAATTGCTGAGGCTGAATGCGACCCACTGTCTGCAGAGCATAGTGGAGCTGATAGTCGCTAATGCCCTTGGCTTTCAACTGCTCTGCAGTCGCAGTGAAACGGGGATCGGGCTTATCGTCTTTCTCAAGGGTCGAATTATCGATCTTCTTCTCATTGATCAAATGGCGGCTGAGATCAGCTTCCCGGAATTTGGGACGCGATTTATAATCAGGGTCAGACAGTTGCGGCACTTGGATATCAGGCTCAATGCCACCTTCTTGCACGGATTTGCCAGCAGGTGTATAATAGCGCGCTGTCGTCAAGCGAAGCGCTGTATTTTCATCAAGCGGGATCAGCGTTTGTACCGAGCCTTTCCCAAAGCTCCGTTCGCCCATCACAACTGCCCGGTGATGATCCTGCAAAGCCCCTGCCACAATTTCAGAAGCCGAAGCCGAACCAGAGTCCACAAGCACCACTATTGGCAAACCATGAGCAAAGTCGCCCTTGCGTGCATAGTAACGCTCAATATCACGACGGTTGCGGCCACGCTGAGACACAATCTCGCCCGTTTCTAGGAAGGCATCGCTCACCTCAACAGCTTGATCGAGCAAACCGCCGGGATTGGAACGCAGATCAATCACATAACCACGCGGTTTGCCGCCCAGCTTCTTATCAATGCCCTGCAATGCAGCGCGAACATCCGCGCCTGTATTGCGAGAGAAACTGTTGATATTGATCACGCCAATATCGCCCTTCACTTCCCATTTTACAGGACGGAGCTGAATGACTTCGCGGGTCAGGCTCACATCAAAAGGCTTGTCACGACCAGCGCGGACAATGGTCAGCTTGATGCTCGTCCCTGGGGTGCCGCGCATCTTGTCAACCGCATCATCGAGAGCGCCACCCACTATCAACACACCATCCAAATGCGTGATATAATCGCCTGATTTCACCCCTGCCCGCCAAGCGGGCGTGTCTTCTGTCGGTGCGATCACTTTCACTGCGCCATCTTCTTGCGTCACTTGAAGGCCAAGGCCACCATAGTTGCCGTCGGTCTGCGTGCGCATATTGTCAAAATCGCGTGCATCCAAATAACTGCTGTGGGGATCGAGGCTTGCCAGCATGCCCTCAATCGCGCCCTTCATCAGGCTATTGTCATCGACCTTCTCAACATAGTCGCTGCGGACCCGCTCAAACACAGACATGAACTGATCGATTTCGCGATATGTGGTCGAATCGACCGCTGCTATGGCGGATGTGGCCGCTGGGATCAGAGCGACGCTGGAAACCAGCAATGAGGCGCGAAGAACAGGCTTGAACATCTTTTAACGACTTTCTTCAATGATTGGTTGAGCCTATCCGCATTTTTCCGCACGTCAAAGGGCGGTAAAGGGTAAACGGCGCAAAATTCAACCAACGAACCCGGTTATATCAACTGCGCGGTTGGCTTGACGCAGTTCGACGGTAATCTTTGGCTGTTCGTCGATTGCTCGACCGATCGGGCTGCCTTGAAGCACCGAATCGCCTTCGCGGACGTCCAGACTTGCCAATGAGGTAATCACACTGGTCCATCCGCCACCATGATCGATGATCACGATTCGGCCATATCCTTTGAATTGCCCGGCAAAGACCACGGTGCCGCCGCTGGGTGCTACGATCTGTGCCGACGGACGAACAGCAAGGGTCAGCCCCCGCGAGCGAACGCCATCTGCCGACAAATCCCCCATGCCCTCAACCACAACGCCAGAGGCAGGCAAACGATAAGGAATGGACTTTGTGGCAGCGATAACGGGATCGGCGGCGGGCTCTTCCCTTCCCCCGTCCGATGGTCGCAAACTTGGCCCTGCAAGAGAGGCCAATCGATCACGAACTTCGCCATCTTCGGCGACTTGATCAAGCAGTTGCGAGATGTTGCGCGCCTTCTCGGTCATCGCAATTGACTTGTCCTGCTCAGACAAAGCTTGCCCAATGGTCTGATCGGCAACCGCTCGCCGTTCTGCGAACACCACCAGCAAAGCCGCGCGCTGCTGATCAAGGCGCTTTTGGGCAGCCTCAAGCGACGCAAGGGCGCGCCCGGCGTCACGCCGCAACTCTTCCCCCTTTAAAATCTCTTGGCGTAAATCGGCAGTTCTCGCACGCACCGCTGGCAAGATTGACGACAGGGCCGCGCGGACGTGGACCAAATCCCGCACCGCCCCAGGCTGAACCAGCGACAAAGCAGGCGGCCTACGCGATAATGTTTGCAGAGCCGCGACCAGCCTAACGGCTGGCTCTTGCTTTTGAGCCAAGCGCTGCTGCTGTTCGGCCTGCATACGCTCAATAATCGCGATGCGCGATTCAGCTGCACTGACATCAGCCTCGGTCGCTTGAATGCGTGCAGCAACAGCCGCTGCCCTTACCCGCACCTCTTCAGCCGAACCCACTTGCTCTTCGGCCAGCGCCTCAAGCTTGGCCGCGCGCTGTTCGGCGAGGATGGATTGCGCCTTGGCACGCGCCAAGGCCTCTCGCTCATCAGCGACCGTCTGTGCATAGGCCGCACCCCCAAGCGCAAGCGCGCCCGCACACAGGGTGCGGACGCGCCAGCCACTCAAAAGAATGAAGCTATTTCTGGTTTTCGCTATCAAGCTTGCCAAATTTTGCCTCAAACTCTGCGATCTTGCCGGATGCCAGCAGGCCAGCCTGCTCAACCCAGCTGTCCCGCGTGATGCGGTTCTTGAACGTGCCTAGATGGTCATCGACCTTGTCGATTTCAGCAGCACCCCAAGCTGCAATCTGATCGAAGCGGGTGATGCCGAGCCCAACAAGCAAGGTATTGAGCTTAGGTCCAATACCTTTGATCTGGAGGAGATCATCAGCCGCACCAACTGCACCGGGGATGCCAATTGCCAACATGGCTACTGCCCCAGCACCAGCAGCACCGGCGGCAACCTTCTTAACGGTGCCATAAATGCGTTCCCATTCTGGCATATTACCAGCGGCGAGAAGCTTGGCTTGCGGGATCCATTCTTCCCGACCGATGCGGTCTTTGAACTGCCCGAGATGATCATCAACCTTGTCGACATCTCCTGCTGTCCAATTTGCGATCTGATCGAACCGCGTAATGCCCAGGCCATTGAGGACGCCATTCAGCTTTGGCCCAATCCCTTTGATCAAGAGGAGATCATCAGCCGCACCAACGGCTGCAGGAATGCCAATCGCCAACAAGCCGGCACCGCCAGCTGCGGCTGCGGCAATTCCGCCAATTCCTGAGCCCGACGACACGTCAGGAGCGGGAGCCGGTGCTGGAGCCTTGGCCGCGACCGGCTCAGGCGCAGTAACAGGCTCCGGATCCGGAGCTTTGAAGGCTACAGGCTCAGGATCAGGCGCCTTGACAGCGACTGGATCTGGCGCTGGAACCACCGGCGCTGCAGGAACTGTAGGCGCTGCATAGGCAAGATCGGTACTTGCCGAAGCACTGCCCGACATGCGCGCCCATATCCACCAGCCCGTCAAAAAGCCCAAGAGCAGCGGAAGGAGGCTCCAAAACCATGGCACAGAGGCACAAAATGGCCACATATTCATATCAAATTCCTCTCAAAGTCTCGTGCGCTTCAGGCATTGTCATCGGAAGTGCTGCGGCCCCAAATGAACCACGCAATCAACAAGCCAATCGCATAAAAAATCAGTGCGGGGATCAATGTTCCAAGAAAACCCATTGTCATTCTCCCTTACTGAGCTGCAGCGGGCGTTGCCGCCGTTGCTGCCACTTTGAATTCAATTCTCCGGTTCTTTGCGTGCGCCGCAGCGTTCATTGCCGGATCGAGCGGTGCAGTTTCGCCCATACCCTTTGGCAGCAACCGTCCCGAAGGAACGCCGCGCTCCACAAGCGCCGAGACCACAGAATTGGCGCGTTCTTCTGAAAGCCTTTGATTGGCCGCAGTACCGCCCGTGACGTCTGTATGCCCAGCGACCTCGACCGATGTTCCGGCACAAGGCTTCAACTCGGTTGCCAAGGCATCAATCAATGCCAGCGATTCTGGCGCAATCGCCGCACCGCCCGTCACGAAGTTGATGGTCTTCCCAGCGATAATGCCGTCGACCTTGGTTTGGCAATTTTGAACTGCCTCTGCCGTTGCTGGAGTTTCAGGAGCGCCTGCGGCAATAGGTGGAGTGGCCGCAGCAGGTGCAGCAGCAGCAGGTGCACATTTTTCACCAAATTTCATGGGACCATGCAGCCACCAAGCCAGCGCTGTTGTCGCGAGCGCCCCAATTATGATCTTTGTTACAGGACTCATACTTCCCTCCAAGGGTTGTTTTGCGGGCAGAGCCTACGTGCGCGACTCTCCGGTGGCGGAGACTAGCGAGCGGATCATAAGAGTCCAGCTTCGCGGCCCGTTTCGCTGGCTAAAATGCACGAAGCCCAGTCTCATTCTGCACCGTTAATCCTTGGGGTTGCAGCATGGTCTGCTTCTTCGCCCTTCATCTTCTTGGCTCCATTACAAAAAGAAGGGGATAAATCATGGCTTTAACCGGAAGCATCACCAGCAAAGAGCGGAGCCCGGGCATGAAATTTATGATCATGCTGCTCGCGGGCTTTTTGCTCTCGATCCCGCTGCTTACAATCTACTTGCTCAATTATGATCGCCAATCCCGCTCTACCGAAGCGCGCGCCTCAATCGCCGAGGGGTGGGGCGGAGCGCAAACCCTGACAGGGCCAGTCATTGTAGTGCCCTACACTGTCCGTCGAGCGGTCTCCCAACCGAACGCCCAACCGGCGGCAGCCAACGGCATTCCTGTAGTCGATGTTGTCGAAGAACAATTGATCATCGAACCCGAACTTGTCCGTATGAATACTGTTCTGAAGCCAGAGCGGCGCAAGCGCTCCATCTATGAATCGGTTGTCTACCAAGCCGACCATGGCGGAAAAGCTAGCTTCGTCATGCCAGACAATTTGGCGCAACTGGGCGTTCCTGTAGCGGCGCTTCAATGGTCTAAGGCCAAGCTATCTTTTGGCTTGTCTGACGTTCAAGGCTTGGCCGGATCGGCTCCGTCGATCAAGATTGCCGGAAAGCCCCTGAAGCTCCGGCGTGGAGCAAGTTCGCTTGGCGAGGGCTTCCACGGCGAACTTGATGCAACGTCTTTACAAAACGCAGAGATTACTGCCGATTTCAGTTTCGGCTTTCGCGGCAATGGCATGTTGAGCCTGAAACCCCGAGGCACAGAAACCGAATGGGCCGTGAAGTCCACTTGGCAAAGCCCAAGCTTTAAGGGCCTTTTGCCCAATGATCGCAAGATTGGAAAAGACGGCTTTTCCGCCAATTGGAAAGCCGGCGGCTTGGCGCTAGGCGGCACTGGGCCTTCGCCGGAATATGACGACATGGGTCGCGTCGCGGATCCCAGCAAAGGCGAAGCGCGCGTGGACTTGTTCGAGCCTGTAGACATTTACAATCAGGTCGATCGGGCCACCAAATATGGCTTCCTCTTCATTGGCTTCACCTTCGTTGCCTTCCTCATGTTCGATGTAATTGGCGGCGCACGCGTCTCACTCGTCGAATATCTCTTGGTTGGCGCAGGGTTGGTCATGTTCTTCCTACTGCTTCTCGCAATGGCTGAAGTGACAGGATTTGCCATCGCTTACCTGCTCGCCAGTGGCGCGATCATTGGCCTGATCACAGCCTATTCCGCCGCGATCCTCAAAAGCTGGGGTCGATCGAAGTGGATCGGGGCGTTGCTCGCAGGACTTTATGCAACGCTTTATGTGCTCTTGAGCCTAGAAGGCTACTCGCTCCTCATCGGGTCGCTGATGCTCTTCGCAGCCCTTGCCACCATCATGTATCTGACCCGGAACATTGACTGGGGTGCCAAGACCAGCGGAGAGGAAACTCCCCCCGCCCTCGCTCCCGCGCAAGTGGTAGGTTAAGCGTTCCCGGCTTCCCGCTCGACTTCGCGCCAGCCAATATCACGGCGGCAGAAACCGGACGGGAAGTGGACGGCATCGACAGCGGCATAGGCAAACGCCTTTGCCGCTGTCACGCTTTTGGCAAACGCCGTTAAAGCGAGAACGCGACCGCCGCTCGCGACCAACTGATCCCCAACCTGCGCGGTGCCTGCATGGAATATCTTTGCAGACGATTGATCAGTCAGCTTGATCAGCCCTCCCTTTTCAGGGTTGCTTGGATAGCCCTTGGCCGCCATCACTACTGTCAAAGCAACATCATCGGACAGGTGCACCGGATCGGCCTCTGCCAATCGCCCTTCCGCGACCGCGAGCATCAGCGCGACCAGATCGCCTTCAAAACGCATCATCAGCACTTGGCATTCTGGATCACCAAAGCGGGCGTTATATTCGATCAGCTTGGGTCCTTCGTCCGTCAGCATCAATCCTGCGAAAAGCACACCGCGATAAGGCATATCCGCGTCAGCTAAGGCCTTAACCGTCGGACGGATAATCTCTTCCATCACCTGTTCTTCAAGCTGAGGCGTCAGCACCCGAGCGGGGGAATAAGCCCCCATCCCGCCCGTGTTCGGTCCTGTATCGCCGTCCCCTACTCGCTTGTGATCCTGAGCCGAACCGAAGGCGACAACATCGACGCCATCGGTGAGGGCGAAGAAGCTCGCTTCCTCGCCAGTCATGAAATCCTCAATCACGACGGCCGCCCCGGCATCACCAAAGCCACCGCCAAACATATCTTCAATCGCCGCTTCTGCATCGGCGCGGTTTTGTGCAATGATCACGCCTTTGCCAGCGGCCAAACCATCGGCTTTGATCACATAGGGTGCTTTGAAATCGTCCAATCCGGCCAGTGCGTCTGACTTGGTCGTATACCGTTCATAAGCAGCCGTTGGGATGTTGGCTGCAGAGCATAAGTCCTTGGTAAAGCCTTTCGATCCCTCTAGCTGCGCGGCTTCCCGACTTGGTCCAAAGACCGGAATCTCAGCAATCCCAAGGCTGCTTGCTAGGCCATCCACCAGCGGCCCTTCTGGCCCAACAACAACCAGACCAATGTCATGATCCTCGCAAAAGAGGATGACGGCTGCATGATCCGAGACATCCAGCGCCACACAAGTCGCCTCTTCCGCAATCCCGGGGTTGCCGGGTGCGGCATAGAGTGTATCGCACAAAGGCGATTGCGCGAGCTTCCAGGCCAGCGCATGTTCACG
>DLOX01000045.1:7643-10925 GCA_002478575.1 Sphingomonadales bacterium UBA7473
CCGATCAACAGGATATTCATGGCAAGCCCTTTCCCCGACAGCGACACGCCGAGCCTGTTAGCCAGCGATCGCCCCGGCGACAATGCAGCAGCGCTATCGGTGAGCGAAATATCCTCGCTGCTGAAACGCCATGTTGAAAGCGGCTTCTCTCATGTCCGCATAAGGGGCGAGATTTCGGGCTATAAACGCCCAGCCTCTGGCCATCTCTATTTCGCGCTGAAGGATGAGAATGCCGTTATTGATGGCGTGATGTGGAAAGGCGGGGCGGCAAGGCTCGCTTTCGTCCCGCAAGATGGCGTTGAAGTCATCGCGACAGGCAAGCTCACCACATATCCGGGCCGCTCCAAGTATCAGATCGTTGTAGAGTCGATGGAAATTGCGGGCGAAGGGGCGCTCCTTGCCTTGCTGGAGAAGCTCAAGGCGCGGTTGGGTGCTGAGGGACTGTTCGATCCGAGCCGGAAGCAGCTGTTGCCCTTCATGCCCCGCACGATTGGTGTCGTAACCTCATCAACTGGAGCCGTCATACGAGACATTCTTCACCGGTTAGAGGATCGCTGCCCAACGCGCGTTATCGTCTGGCCCGTGCTCGTTCAAGGCAATGGTGCCGCTGCGCAGATTGCCGCGGCAGTCAATGGCTTCTCAGCGATGGAAGGCAAGGATCGGCCTGATCTCGTCATTATCGCGCGGGGCGGCGGATCGATTGAAGATCTTTGGGCTTTCAACGAAGAGCCCGTTGTTCGGGCGGTTGCAGACTGTTCAATCCCAACAATTTCTGCCGTCGGCCATGAAACCGATACGACTTTGTGCGACTTTGCCGCCGACGTTCGCGCGCCCACGCCCACTGCTGCCGCTGAAATGGCAGTCCCCGTGCGAAGCGAATTGATGGCTGGCCTGCAAAGCCTTGGCAGCCGGAGCCTGCGTGCCGTGCGCCGCTATGCGGAACGTGCCGACGAACGCTTGACGGCAACCGCACGTCGCATGCCAACGCTCGACACATTGCTGGGGCCGCAGCGCCAACGGACCGATGATTTGGGGGATCGGCTAAGGCGCGGGCTTTCGCTTCGGATCGCTCGAGCTGAGGGCGATTTGGCCCGAAATTCAGGAGCTTTGCGGCCCGCAATGCTGACCCAACGCCTCACCAATGCAAGCCAGAAGCTTGACCAGCTTTGGCGCGTGGCTCAATCGCTCAACCCTGATCTGGTGCTTAAACGCGGCTATGCACGCGTCGGCACGGCGGCGGGCGAAGTCATCAGCAGTTCCGCCCAAGCCCGCAAAGCAGGCGCGTTGGTCCTCACCTTTGCGGATGGCCGGGTTGATGTTCGGGTTGAACGGGCGACCGCGTCAGCCTATGTCAAACCCAGAACGGAACAGGGCGACTTGTTCTAACAAGGGATAGATTGATGCTGATGCGCCAAGGCGGGCGGACCGCCAAGCTCCACTATATGGCCAATGGTTTTCGCGTTTTGGCGCAAGGGGATCACGTCGTCTGTGCAAAAAGCGGAGAACTTATCCCGCTCGAACAACTCCGCTATTGGAGCGTGATCAAGCAAGAGGCCTACGCATCTCCTGCCATTGCGACAGAAGCTGCGATAGCGGGATGACTTCAGCGTTTCGCATTGCCGCTCTCGGCGCAATGATCATCATGCCCGGCAGCTGCAATGCCAATGTTCCCAATAAACCCGTTGCAAAACCTGCCATCACAGCCCCCAAGCCCGCTCCGAAGCCAGTTGCTGCTCCCCTTTCCATCGGAGCCTTCAAGCTGAACCGCGCGCCGATCCAGGGCAGTATTTCGCTTGGCACGGTTCCTCCCGGTACGAAAAGACTGGTCGTCAGCGGCCAAGATGTTTCCTTCGCGCCTGATGGCCGCTTTGTCGTTGGTTTTGGCCGCGATCATGACGCGACATCAGTCATCACTGCCTTCCTAGACGATGGCCGCGTGGTCACCGAAAGGCTCGCCGTGCCAAAGCGCGCGTGGAAGATTGAAAATCTCAAAACCGTCCGCCGTTTTGGCCAGCCTGACGCCGAGTTTCAGGCCCGCCGCCCCGGCGAACTGGCGCAAATCAATGCCGCCCGGCGAACTGAAGTCACGTCCGACGGCTGGCGGCAACGCCTGATCTGGCCCGCAAAAGGCCGCATTTCGGGTCTTTTTGGCTCACAACGCATTTATGCAGGTGAACCTGGTGCGCCCCATAGCGGCGTTGATGTTGCGGGCCCCATCGGAGCGCCGGTTGTCTCCCCCGCTGACGGAGTGGTCACTCTAGCAGCAACCACGCCCTTCACGCTCGAGGGTTATCTCCTGATCATCGATCATGGCATGGGGCTGGACAGCACTTTCCTCCATCTGTCCAAAATCCATGTGAAGGTGGGCGATATGGTGCGGCAAGGCCAACTGGTTGCGGCTATCGGCAACACCGGCCGAACCAGTGGCCCGCATCTCCACTGGGGAATGAAGTGGAATCAAGAAAGGATCGACCCGCAACCGTTAGCGGGGCCTATGGGGCTTTAGCCTTTTGGCCGACCCAGATTTCTCAACTTCTAAGGTTATCGATCCATAACGAAACGAATATTTTCGGAGTTTCCGCCGCACCCCGGGCCACCATCTGGACGAAAGCTTGGCCGATATTTAAAATCCTTTGCCATCAACACACCGGCAGAAGCAAATACAGCGGGAGGATATGAAATGGTTGTGCGTACATTCTCCGTATAGCCGTTTGAACGAATGTCATATTCTTGGCGAGTCCATCCTTCAAAGCCCCAGGCCATAGCTTCCTTTGGGAAATCCCTACTGTCCGCATTCGCTCTAAGCATCACTGGCTTTGTGTCCAAAGCAGCGCATTGCCGGGCATCTAGTCCAGTCTCCTGATAGTAGCGAACTGCGGAATCTGTGTCGCCTGTCGCCGCAGAGAGATTGGCCAGTGCTACGAGCGCCGAAATGCGAAGTGGATCATTCGGTTGAAGAGAAAGTTCATTCCTTACGTTATTCAAAGCCTGCAATTCCGCGCGTTTATTCTGCGCCTTTGCAGCAACATCCGCGAGATACAGGCCAATTCGGGCAGAGAGCACTCTATCTGCCTTCACCTCGGCGCTATTCAGAAATTCCATGATTGCCGTCACAGAGTCAGGCGACATCCTATAGTTTCGCCAATATGTTCTAGCCAAAATGGCGGGAAATGCTCTTACTCGGATAGGTGCGCTTTCTACTTGGAGCAACATCTCTGCCTCTTTCGCAAACCGCCGCCGATCGTCGATGGAAGAATCGTTTGAACGAGCCATAGTCATAAG
>DLOX01000134.1:0-683 GCA_002478575.1 Sphingomonadales bacterium UBA7473
CGGGGCGACGCTAAGCTCAAGCCGCCACAGGATAATCCACATACCCCTCTGGCCCATGGGAATACCAGGTCCGGAAGTTATCAGGCGTGATCTCGCTGCCTTTGCGCAACCGAGCCACCAGATCAGGATTTGAGATGAAGGGCCGTCCAAAGCTGATGGCATCCGCCACACCGCTGGCGAGATCAGCTTCGGCCCGTGCCAGATCATATTCCTGATTAAGCACCAAAGCCCCTTTGAAGACCTTGCGAATATCAGGCGACACAACTGGCACATCGGTCCGGCCGAAATTGCCAAAGTCCTTTTGCTCGCGCAGCTCCAAGAAGCCAATGCCGATCTTGTCGAGCGCCGCTGCAACTGCCGTGAATAGCCCCACCGGATTGCTGTCATCCGCACCTTGGCTATCCCCATTGGGGGACAAGCGCACGCTGGTGCGGTCCGCGCCGACCGTATCAGCCAAAGCTTGAGTGACTTCCTTGGTCAGGCGGATGCGATTCTCAATCGAGCCACCATAAGCATCATCCCGGAAGTTGGCGTTATCGCGCAAAAACTGATCCAGCAGATAGCCATTGGCGCTGTGCAATTGCACGCCATCAAAGCCCGCCTTCATCGCATTTTTCGCCGCGTTGACATAGTCACCAATGAGTCTTGGGATTTCATCCAAGCGAAGCGCCCGAGCCTCCGCA
>DLOX01000134.1:708-1471 GCA_002478575.1 Sphingomonadales bacterium UBA7473
TTGCCTTCCGCTGTGTGAGCATCGCCAGGGGCAGTTGTGGCCGATGACGAGACAGGCTGGGCGCCGCCCAAGAAATCGGGATGGACCAAACGCCCCATATGCCAAAGCTGAAGGATGATCCGGCCATCGGCCCTGTGCACCGCTTCGGTCACAGGCTTCCACGCCTCAACTTGAGCATCGCTCCAAATGCCGGGCGCGGATGGCCAGCCCGATCCTTCTTGGCTAATCCCAGTGGCTTCTGCAATGATCAGCCCTGCGGTGGCGCGCTGCGCATAATATTCAGCCTTCAGCGCTGAAATCGGCACATGCTCGCCTTCGCTCCGTCCGCGTGTCAGCGGAGCCATCAGGATACGGTTAGGGGCTTCGATGGCACCAAGTTTAATCGGATCGAATAGGCTGGTCATTTTTCGCATTATCCCATTGTGTCATTGTCTGGTCCCCGCGATATGGGGTTGATGGGCGGGGAACAAGCACAAGAAGAAATAGGGGGCGATAAAGCTAAGAATGTCGTGTCATCTGTCGCGCCGATGCGGCACGCGGTTTTGGCGCTTCTTGTCGGCAATCTCTTCCTCTCTTTGGGGCCGATGCTGGTTCGAATGGCCGATACCGGGCCAGTCGCTTCCGCATTTTGGCGGATCATGATCGCAGCCCCCTTCCTCTTCATCATTGCCAAATTGAGCGGAGATCCTGCGCGAAAGCTCCCTCGCCCACTGTTTTGGCTGTTCCTGTGGTCCGCTCTCTTCTTCGCTTTGGACTTGGCGGC
>DLOX01000134.1:1537-2251 GCA_002478575.1 Sphingomonadales bacterium UBA7473
CTTCGCTTTGGACTTGGCGGCTTGGCATATTGGCATCCTGCAAACGAAGCTCGCCAATGCCAATCTGCTCGGCAATTCAACGGGGTTCTTGCTGCCCCTTTATGGCTTCATTGCTGCGCGGACTTTGCCAACCAAGATGCAAGGGCTCGCACTGGCGTTGGCCGGCGGTGGCATGGCGTTGCTGCTTGGCCGATCCTTTGAGCTGTCCGCCACCAATGTGTGGGGAGATATTCTCTGCTTTCTCGCAGGCGTCTTTTACACAGGCTATTTGGTGCTGCTGGCCAAAGCCAAGGACAGCATGGGGCCATGGCCAACGCTCGCTTGGTCGACCGTAATGAGTGCCCTGCCCTTGTTGGCGATGGCGGTGGCGCTGGATGAGCAAATCATGCCGACCAACTGGACGCCCTTGATCGTGCTTGCGCTGTGCAGCCAAATCCTTGGCCAAGGCCTGATCATCTACACAATCGGCCGCGTGCCGCACATGCTGGTCGGCATCATGATGCTGGTCCAGCCAGTCGTCTCAGCCATCATTGGCTGGCAGATCTATGGGGAAGTGTTGACGACTCTCGATGCCGTCGGGGCGGTTCTGATCGGGCTGGCACTCATTCTCGTGCGCCAGCCCGACAAGAAGCCTTTGGCTTAGCCGCCGAGCAAGCCCTGCGCGACCATGCAATAAAGCATGGGGACTGAGAGCAAAGTGTTGGTGCGGCTGAA
>DLOX01000134.1:2390-2617 GCA_002478575.1 Sphingomonadales bacterium UBA7473
ACGTTGAACGCCATGATCAGGCCCAACCACATGCCAAGGCCAATCAATTGGAACCCAGGCTGGAACATCAAAGCCGCACCCAAATATTGGTTTGGCGGATGCGCCGCGACGATCAAACCCATCAGCACCGTCGCTGCTGCGGCCCAACGGAACCAAAACAATGCGGCAGGCGCAATATGCTTGGAAACGCCGGGTTTCAGGTCAGCAGGAATGGCTGGCATCGTCGG
>DLOX01000105.1:0-16032 GCA_002478575.1 Sphingomonadales bacterium UBA7473
GGCGGGCAGCGAGAAAAATGCGGGAGCTGGGCACGATCAAAAACCTGCGCAACCATTTCAACGCCGAAGCCTCGCGCTTGGGCAATGTCCCGGGCTTCATGGTGGTGAACGGCTCGGTTGACGAAGCCTATGATGAAGAATTTGTGCACGGCACCAGCGTGTTGATCGATTGTGTCAGCACCCTCCAAGGTTACCATGGCGACTATGGCCGAACAGTCTTTATCGGCGAGCCAAGACAGCCCATGGCTAATAAGGTAAAGGCCATGGGGCAAGCTTGGAATGAACTGCGCACCAAGCTCAAACCTGGCATGCGCTTTTCAGAAATCAGCCGCGAAGGCGGCTCTATCCTCAAGAAAATGGGGCATAATTTAAACATCCCCTTTGGGCCGCATAGCGTAGGTTTGGCACATACCGAACAGCCAATGCTCGATGCCAAAGGCAATGTGATCGATACTATACTTGAACCCGGCATGATCATAAGCGTCGACTGCCCTCTGATGGAGGCCAGCACATTGGGCACCGCCCATCTTGAGTATCTAACCCTCATCACCAAAGATGGGTTTGCGCCCATCCATGATATCGGCAACAGCTTCATCGTGACTTAAGGGCACAGGATCAGCTGTAAGTTGGAAGGAAATGCTCTGGGCCACTAGGCTTCAGCAGAGCGACCGAACGATTGCAGCTTTCAATACCTTTTGCACGACCGAAACTTGGGTTCGGCATCCTATTATTTCAGCCAGTTCTATCCTGCCTGCAACTGCCAGATATTTAAAATACGTTTGCGTAGGTCTCGTTCGATTGCTGGCGGGGATCAAGCCAACCGCCAAGCAGCCATTGCTTTGGAGAGGCTGAGTGACATCACACACCACGACCGAGATCAATGATGGCATGATGGTCTTGACGCTCAACCGTCCTGAAAAGCTGAACGCCTACACGGCGCAGATGGGTGATGAAATTGCCCTTGCTTTTGAACAAGCCAGCGAAAATGATGATGTCCGTGTTATCATCGTCACAGGTGCCGGGCGGGGATTTTGTGCAGGCGCTGACATTAGTGGTGGAGCGGATAGCTTTGGCGCAAATGCGGCTCATGTTTTCGGGGGGCAGTCAGCTCCAAAGGCCTCAAAGCACTTCATCGATGCCATTTTCAGCTGCAAAAAGCCATCAATCGCTGCGATCAATGGTGCGGCGGTGGGCGTTGGGATTACCCTCACCTTGCCAATGGATATCCGCCTTGTCGCGGAAGGCGCAAAGCTAGGCTTCGTTTTCACTCGGCGTGGCTTGGTCCCTGAGGCAGGCTCGGCCTGGTTCTTACCCAAACTGGTCGGCGTCTCTCAAGCCCTCCGTTGGTGCTTGAGCGGAGCGATGATTGGGCCGCAAGAGGCCCTGTCTGCTGGGCTGGTGAGCGACGTTGTGCCCGGCGAAGACTTGCTCGCCAAGGCACATGAAATCGCGCGCGAAATTGCTGAGAACACCGCGCCCGTTGCCACAGCGATCACACGCCAGTTGCTTTGGCGTTATGCCGGTGAGGAAAGCCCGATGGACTTGGTTGGCTTTGACGCAGCGATCAACCGCAAGCTTGGAGCGAGTCCCGATGTAGCCGAGGGTGTTCAAGCCTTTATCGAAAAGCGTGCTCCCAAGTTTCCGGGAAAAGCTTCGTCCGACATTCCGGCACAATTTCCTTGGGAACGGGATAGAGCAAAATGAGCAGCGAAGCCGGCAGCAGCGATCATTCCAAACAATATCAATGGTATGTGATCGTCACGCTGATGATTGGCTATCTCTTTGCGTTTCTGGATCGCACCATGATTGGCCTGATGGTGGGCCCCATTCAAGCTGATTTGAAGATCAACGACACTGAAATGAGCCTTTTAATGGGGCTTGCCTTCACGCTTCTTTACTCGATTGCAGCGGTGCCCGTCGGCTATCTGGCTGATCGGTGGAACCGCGTCCGCATCATCAACTATGGCGCCATTTTATGGTGCTTGATGACGGTGGCGTGTGGTCTGTCTTCGACCTATTGGCAGCTCTTCGCTGCGCGCTTGTTTGTCGGGCTCGGCGAAGCGACATTGTCGCCTGCTGCTAACTCTTTGATCAGCGATTATTTCAAGCCGCAAGAACGCGCCAAGGCGCTCAGCATCTATAATCTCGGCATTGCAGGCGGCGCTGGATTGTCGCTGGTTCTTGGCGGTCAGTTGATCGCGATGCTGACCGCGTCTGGCGGCATCAACTGGGGCGTACCGATTGTTGACGATCTTGCCCCCTGGCAGATTGTTTTTGTGTTCTTGGGGCTAAGCGGCCTTGTTTTTGTGGCTATGATGTCAGCAGTCAAAGAACCTGTCCGAACGGGCCGGATGTCTGGCGATACGCAATGGACCTTTGCGCAAACGCTGACATACTTTCGGCATAACTATAAATTCTATGCGGCGCTCTGCTTGACCATGACCATGTTGTCGATTGTGACCTTTGGCGCGCTCGCGTGGATTCCGTCTTTCTTCGTCAGGATCCACGGATGGTCGCCTGCGCAGGCGGGGCTCTATTATGGGATTGCGTCCCTGATCGCGAGCGTGATTGGGATGATCTTCAGCGGCTGGTGGATTGATCGACGGCGGGCAAAGGGAGAGAAGGATGCGGCTTGGCGCGCCTTGGCCTTTGGCATCATATTCTTCGTTCCTTTCTACGTCGCTGCGCCGCTCTTCAGCACACCATGGATCACCATAATGCTGCTTGGCATCGGCGTATTTGGGGCAAGCCTAGCGACAATTGCCTCGCCAACCGTCCTGATGACCGCCACTCCGAATGAAGCGCGCGGGACGTCAATTGCTTTGATTTACCTCATCATCAATCTGCTCGGTTCCGGGTTTGGCCCAACCCTAGTGGCCCTCTTGAATGACTTTGTGTTTCAGGATCCAAAGGCAGTTGGCTGGTCAATCTCGATTGCGTCAATCATCGGGTATGTTGGGGCCGTGATTGGAGTTTCACTTGGTCTTTCCCAATATAGAAAAAGGCTTGAAGCAATGGCCGAATGACGGCGGAAAAGGTATATTTGCTAGTCAAAACGATAATGGTGAGCTGGGGGTATGGCGCGTAGGCCAAGCACCTAACATCCCACAAAAGGAGACAGGCCATCGCCATCCAAAATCGCCGCGTGTTCATTAAGCATCATCGCGAAGGTGGGATGCCAATCATGGACGACTTCGGGCTGGAAACGGTCAGCATTGAAAATGTGCCAGCTGACCATGTGGTCGTGAAGGTTGACACGCTTTCGATGGACGCTTGGATCCGCACAACGCTCAATCAAGCTGGGATGCATGAAAAGGGAGAACTTGGCTCAACCATCCAAGCCTTTGGCGTCGGCGAAGTGGTGGAAAGCAACAGTGAAGGCTTGGCCGTCGGCGACAAAGTCTATGGCATGCTTTGCGCACAGACCCATGCGCTTGTGCCAGCGGCTGCCATGAAGAAGCTTGATCTTCCAGAAGGCATCAAATTGCGGGACTATATTGGCCCGCTCGGCATTACGACCGGGCTAACTGCTTGGGTTGGATTGATTGCGGTCGGCGAAGTGAAGGCGGGTGATGTCGTGCTTGTTTCAGGTGCGGCGGGCGCTGTCGGTTCGGTGGTTGTGCAACTTGCCAAAGCGCGCGGAGCCTTTGTTATTGGCATTGCCGGTGGCCCTGCAAAATGCCGCTATGTAACGGAAACCATCGGGGCCGATGCCGCCATTGACTATAAGGGCTCTGACGTCTCGGCAGAGCTTGCGAAGGTTGCCCCGAACGGGATCAATGTCTTCTTCGATAATGTCGGCGGAGAATTGCTTGATATCGCGCTCGACAATTTGGCCCCCGCGGGCGCGCGCGTTTCTATCTGTGGCGCGATCTCGCAATATGCCGATCTCAACAATGTGCAGGGTCCAAAGCTCTATCTGAGGTTGGCTGAGCGCAATGCGACAATGAAAGGCTTTGTGGTCAGTCATTATGCAGCGCAATTCCCCGCCGCGATTGCCGAAATCTCTGATCTGCTTCGCACCGGCAGAATGAACCTGCCCGAACATGTCGTCGAAGGCATTGATCGCTTCCCCGACGCCTTGTTCATGCTGTTTGGAGGGGCACATGTCGGCAACTTGGTCGTCCGCCCCTAAGACAAATACATCGTCGGGAGAGAGAATATGACATTGGTATCGGTGATTGGAGCGGCTGGCAGGCAGGGCTTGGCGCAAATGCGGCAACTGTCTTCAGCAGGATATAAGGTACGCGCGCTTTCACGCTCGGCGAACCCCGATTTTGGCGGGGCCAACACGGTTGATGAAGTTCGCCACATCGATCTCCATGATGAATCGACTTTTGCGACGGCCTTCGAAGGCTCAGACGCGATCTTCTACACAAAACCATTGTTGGAGATTGGGACTGGCCCTGAGCTTGCAGAAAAGCTTGGTGCGGCAGCAGCCTCCGTCGGTTCGAAGCGCTTTGTTTGGAACACGTCAGCTTGGATTCCCGACAAGCCTGGGGACCATGGTGCCTATGCGGGGTCTACGCCTGCCATCAATGCGCTGTTTCGTTCAGGCACCCCAACGACCGTCTTTGGCTCTGTGCTATTCATGGACAATTTGCTGACCAATTGGGCCCGGCCTTTCATCGTCCATGAAGATCGCTACGTTTACGCCCACCAACCGCATTTGGAGGCCAATTGGATCAGCTTGGATGACGTTGGCAAATGCATGGTTGCGGCTCTTGAACGGCCCGACCTAGAAGGGGCTTGGATGAACATTGGCGGGCCAGAAACGCTGAAGCCGATGGACGTTACAGCGATCCTGTCACGCGTGTTTGGCAAACCAATCAAATATGATCCGTGCACACCGGAAGAATTTGGCGATCTGCTCGTTAACGCTTTGGGTGACTCAGTCTCGCCCGAAGACCGCGCCGATTTTGCCGCCGGGATTGCCGCCTTCTATCATTACAACAATGACACGCCGCTAATGCCTTTCAAGGTCAACCACGAAGTCGTTCAGGAACGGCTTCCCGAAGTGACCTTTGAGACCATGGAGCAATGGGCTGCACGTCAAGACTGGTCGGACAACGCCCACCGCCCATCGGCAGGCTGAAGATCAACGGACCGGCGTTACAGCCGCTCCGGATTCTCAATCAGTTCAGCAAGCGCCGCCATGAAGCGGCCAGCATCAGCACCATCAATGGCACGGTGATCGCAGCTGAGGGACAGATGCATCATGGGCAACAACCGAATGACGCCATCGTCATCAATCGGTTCAGACCGCGCATTTCCTACAGCTAAGATCGCGCCTTGCGGTGGATTGATGATCGCATCAAATTGCTCAACACCAAACATCCCGAGATTGGAAATGCTAAAGCTGCCGCCTTCAATCTCATGATGCTTCAGTTTACCGCTTCGGGCGCGGGCAGCAAGATCAGCCATTGTCGCACTAATATCGGCCACGCTTCGTTGGTCGGCCGCAGTTACGATCGGCGTGATCAGTCCACCATCGGTCGATACCGCAACCCCAATGTCCGCACTGGAGAAGTGATGAATGTCATCGCCATGGACTTGGACATTGACCACAGGAACCGCCTTCAAGGCAAGCGCGCAGGCCCGGATCAAATAATCATTGATACTGGGTTTTGGATTGGCCGCTGCGCGTAACTTCATCAGGCGGTCTGCCCGAACCCGCCTGCGGAAATAGATGTGCGGAATGGTAGACTTGGACTCCGTCAACCGCCGCGCAATGGTTTTCCGCATCTTGGACATGGGCACAATGGTCGGCGCTGCGCTCGACAAGGACGTGGCCGAGATGCCAGCAGCACTCAGCACATCGGCTTTACAAATACGCCCACGTGGGCCGGTTCCACTCAGGCTTCCGAGATCGACGCCGTGAAGGGCAGCCAAGCGATGAGCCATGGGGGACGCCAAGGATGCTGAGCCGGTCCGAAGTTCAAATGCACCTTTCAAAGCAACGCGCGGTTCAGGACGAGAGGCTTGCTGAACATCCTGAAGCGATATGCGCCCTCCCCGGCCAGTGCCGGAAATGGTCGAAAGATCAATGCCACGCGCCACCGCTTCGGCATGCGCTGCTGGGCTGATGATCTTGTGATCAGCGGGAGCGGGCGTTGCCGCCGCGGGAGCCATTGCAGGCGCAGCCGCTTCGACTTTGAGAGCGGCGCTTCCTCCGCCTTTAAAGTTGCTAACAAAGGCTTCGACTTCCGCGTCGCTCGTATCCGGATCGCCAAACACAGCAAGCAAAGCCCCAACCGGATAATTCTCACCGGGTTGTGCCACCAGCTTCACGAAACAGCCGTCGGCTTCCGCTTCAACTTCGTTAGTGATTTTATCCGTTTCGATCAGGGTGAGAACCGCATTCCGCGAAAAGCTCTCCCGTTCCGCGACCATCCATTCAGCGACAGTGCCTTCGCTCATTTCTATGCCCCATTTGGGCATGGTGAAAGCCTTCAGATTTCCCATCGGTCAGGCCCCTATCGGTAGGCTAAGGTGCGACGAACAGCGGCTTCAACTTCCGAAGCGCCGGGCAGCCAAGCCGCTTCCAATTCACGCGCAAATGGCACGGGCGTGTGCGGCGGCGTCACCATCTCAATTGGAGCCTTGAGCGAAGAGAAGGCCTTTGACGCGACCAGCCCAGCAATGTCCGACGCTAAACTGCATCGGGGCGTGCTTTCGTCAACGATCACAAGCCGCCCGGTTGCTTCAACGGAATCGAGAATGGCTTCTTCATCCAGTGGGCTGGTTGTGCGCAAATCAATCACGTCGCACCCAATGCCTTCCGCCGCGAGCTTATCCGCTGCGACTTCGGACTTGCTGACCATGAGGCCGCACGTAACAATCGTCACGTCCCCGCCTTCACGAACCATCCGCGCTTGGCCGAAAGGAACGCGATAGTCACCGTCTGGCACTTCGCCACTCACGGCGAAGAGCGACTTATGCTCAAAGAACATCACCGGATCATCGCCGCGCAGAGCTTCAAGGAGCAAGCCCTTGGCATCCGCTGGCGTCGTTGGCATCACAACCTTCAAACCGGGGATCGACGTCATCATGGCATAGACCGACTGGCTATGCTGCGCAGCGGCGTTCATGCCTGCGCCATAGATCATCCGGACGACCGCAGGACAAGTCGTCTTGCCGCCGAACATGTAACGGAACTTTGCCATTTGGTTCCAAAGCTGATCCAAGCTGACGCCGACAAAGTCAGCAAACATCAGTTCTGCGATGGGCCGCTTGCCTGCCAGAGCCAAGCCCGCTGCGGCGCCCACGATGGCGCTTTCCGAAATTGGCGTGTCGATAACGCGGTTCGCACCAAACTTTGCGTAGAGCCCGGTCGTCGCGCCCCAGATGCCGCCAATGGCTTCTGGGCCACCTGCTGTGCCATTGCCCCCGACAATATCTTCGCCGAGCACAAGCACGTCAGGATTGCGCTCCATCTCTTCATGGATCGTCAGGTTGATCGCTTCGCGGATCGTCATTTTAGCCATTGGTCCGCGCTCCTCTTAATATGTTACGTAAACGTCAGTGGTGACATTTGCGGGATCAGGCGGAGCGGCTGCTCTTGCCTCGGTCGTTGCCTCTTCGATCAAAGCCAGCGCTGCTGCATCAACGGCATCAAGATCAGCATGGCCCAACAGGCCTGCGGCAGTGACCTTTTCCCGGAAGGCCTTCAAACAATCCCGCTCTTCGCGAATCCGATCCAACTCGCCGGGCCCGCGATACCGCTGAGGGTCGCCTTCGAAATGGCCATAGAAGCGCTCTGTATCCAGCTCGATAGAGGCAGGGCCATTGCCTGCGCGAACATAGTCCAACACTTCACGCATGGTGTCGAACGTATCGAAAAAGTCGCTGCCGTTCGCGCGCCAAACCTTCATGCCAAAGGCTTCGGCGCGGCTGGCAATATCCTTGTTGGTGCCCACCGCATAATCAAAGCCCGTATGCTCAGAATAATGGTTATTCTCGAACACGAAAATGCAAGGCGCCTTGGTGACGACAGCCATATTCATGGCTTCGAAGGTTGTGCCCTGGTTGCAAGCGCCATCGCCTGAAAAGGCGATTGCGACTTTGCCTTTGCCATCCATTTTTGCGGCAAGCGCCGCGCCCACAGCTTGCGGTGCCCCTGCCCCCACAATGCCATTGGCGCCGAGCATCCCGACCGACACATCGGCGATATGCATTGATCCGGCCTTGCCTTTGCAAAGCCCGTCAGCACGGCCATAAATCTCTTTCATCATGCCCTTCACATCGCAGCCTTTGGCAATGCAATGGCCATGACCGCGATGGGTTGAGACGATGAAATCATCATCCGCGAGATGTTCGCAAACGCCAACAGCCGCTGCCTCTTGGCCACCATAGAGATGAGTGAAGCCTGCAATGTCGCCTGTCTTGATTTCATCATGCAAACGCTCTTCAAAAGCGCGGATGATGGCCATTTGGCTATAGGCGCGTAACAATTGGTCTCGACTGAGCTGCACTATCAATCTCCCATCGTCAAAAGGTGCATATGGTCGCTCAAATGAGACAGCGACCCAAAGAATTTCAGAATGATGTTGCAGGTTTAGCTCGTCAACTTCACTGCGCCATCCGTTCAAAGTGATAGGTCCAAACTTACCCCAATTTACGCAACGGATCAGTTCCGTCCCACCCAACCGAAGCCGCTTTGATCATATCGAATAGCCCACCGCTGCCGGATGACATTTGTAGGATTTCAACAATGCTGCCGGGGCCGCCACCGGTATCGACATAAAGCACCGCGCCATCGGGAGCGACTTTGCCTTCCACCAAGATCTTCGCGCCTGATGCTTCAGCAATTGCTCGCGCTTTGTTGATATCATCAGTCAAAACGCAAGTGTGGTGCAGCGCTCCGCCTTCTTGCCCACGATAAATGCTTGGCGCATCATTTTCCTGACGAATGAGCTCAACCTGCATATCGCCCCAATAAGCGATGGCGATGGAGAATATGCACTCGTAGGGCTCACCAAGATAGCGCCCCTCCCCCAGTTGGATATTTTCCATCAGGTAGAAAGGGCCAACACCCATCGTCTCAGTCCAGTATCGGACAGCCGCATCAAAATCTGCTGGCACGAAGGCGATCTGCATCACTGGCCCGATTGCACTAATTCCCATGAGCTTCACTCCTCAAAAGTCATCCACCCAAAAGTGGGCCGTGCAATCGGGCCAAGTGCCCCTGCTGCTTAGAATTGAACGCGCTTGGTGTAGCCGCCATCGATGATCAGATTGGCACCGGTTGTGTAGCTGGAGGCTGGGCTCGCCAAGAAGACGACCGAACGCGCGACTTCGTCAGGCGCGCCAAGCCGCCCCATGGGCATTTGCGCCACAGTCGCATCATAAAAGCCCTGCATATTGGCTTTTATCGCAGCCCAGTTTCCTGTCGGATACTCAATCGGCCCCGGCGACACGGTGTTCACGCGGATGCCCTTTGGCGCCATGGCTTGAGACAGTTGCGATCCATAAGTGATCAAAGCCGCTTTCAAGGCATTGAACGCTTGGGGGCTGAAGAAGGTTTCAACGGCAGCAGTTGACGACATGATGATGATCGATCCCGCGTCGGATGCTTCAAGCGCAGGGGTCAGTGTTTCAACACCGCGCACACCGCCCAAAATGTCGAGATCAAGGCCGCGCTGCCAGTCTTGCGTAGCGCCTTGGCCGGAAGAGCTTGCCGTGTGAACAAACACATCGCATCCACCCAATTCTTCAACGGCTTTGTTGAGCCAAGCAACATAGCCTTCGGCGTTGTCCGTCATATCGAGCACATCAGCCACGACCTTGCCGCCGGCTTTGCCAATCTCTTCCTTGGCGGCAGCCACTCTGCCTTCATCGCGCGAGAAGAAAGCAACATCGCAGCCTTCAGCGGCAAAGAGTTTCAGCGTTTCAAGACCGATGCCATGCGCACCGCCGTTCATGATGACCTTCTTGCCTTTAAGTCCCAAATCCATCGCGCTTCTCCTATGGTGTGAAGCCTGTTTATGGATCAATCAGAAGGCAGAGTGTATCCTCAAAAGAGATGAAGCTGACTGCGAATTTGATAGTGTGTCCGCAGGGATCGCCGCGTTAGACCCTGACCATCAAGGAGAGAAGAAATGGGCTTTTCCGGACCGATTGAGGATCAAATAGCGATCCGCAATCTTCATGACAGCTACGTTGATGCCGTGTTCCGCCGGGATCCCAATGATTGGGGTGCCAATTGGGCGGTCGATGGTCGCTGGCATCTGATGGGGTCCCCTGTTGAAGGCCGAGAAGCTATTGTAACGCTCTGGAATGGAGCGATGGCGGGCTTCACCTTTGTGGCCTTTTTTTGCCAGCCCGCTTCAATCGAAGTTGACGGCAACACGGCGAAAGGCCGCGCCTACACACATGAAGTTCTTGAAATGCCTGACGGCGAAATCCGCCGCCCGGTTGGCCTTTATGAAGACCGTTTCGTCAAGGTCGATGGCAAATGGCTCTATCAAGAGCGCATCTATTCCATGCTGAAAGTCTAAATCCATGATCATCGTAATCACCGGCGAAGTTGAACTTCCCCCAGAATCCCGAGAAGCCGCCTTGGTAGGGGCCAAGCCGCTCATCGAAATGGCATTGGCCGGGAAAGGCTGCCGACATTACACCTGGTCAGCTGACCCCCATTATCCTGGCCGCGTCCATGTGTTCGAAGAGTGGGAAAGTGGAGAGGATTTACAGAGGCATCTCGAAGGACCTGCCTATCGCGGCATGCTTGGGCATTTGAGCAGCTTCACCATTTTGGGCGCTGTCACTCGCAAATATCGGTGCGATCTGTCTGAGCCTGTGTACGGCCCTGACGGCGTCGCCACCGCAACCTTCCTCACGGCATAGGGATAAGCATCATGACCGATCTCACCGGCAAAGTCGCAGTTGTTCTTGGCGCAGGCGGCAAGGATAATATGGGTCAAACCATTGCTCGCCGCCTAGCAGGAGCGGGTGCGAAAGTTCTCGTGACCGGTCGTCAAGAAACACCGATCAAGGAATTAGCCGCAGAGATTGGTGGCGATTGGATGCTCTGCGACATTTCCAAAAAAGCGGATGTTGAGGCGCTGGCGAGTGAAACTGTCAAACGCCACGGCCGCGTCGATATTGGCGTCAATGCGTCTGGCTGGGGCCTTCTCAAATCCTTGCATGAGATTAGCGAGGAAGAGCTGGATCAAATCGTCGGGCTTCAATTCAAAGGCGTCCACTATTTCCTCAGCGCATTCGTTCGCGCTATGCCAAATGGCGGCTCGCTCATGCAAATCTCTTCCGCCACGACACAATGCCTGATCCACGATCATGCGGCCTATATCGGCACCAAGTCTGGCGCAGAAGCTTTGATCCGTTGCGTTGCCAATCAATATGGGCCGCAAGGGATCCGCGCGAACACGGTTTCGCCCGGCTTTACGGAATCGCCCATGACCGCAGGAGCCTTTGGCACCCCCGGTTTGGTTGATGCGTTCATCAAGGAATATCCGCTCGGCCGTGTCGGCACCTCGGATGATATTGCTCAAGCCGTCCTCTGGCTGGCAGACGACGCGACTTTCGTTTCCGGGCAGAATCTCCAGATCAACGGCGGGCTCACCTTGCGCCGCAATCCGCGTCCGGAAGAAATTGGGGCTGCAGTGGCAGCGGCAATGGCGGCCAACGCAGGCTAAGGACGAAGCCCGCAGTCCCGTTGGCCAGACCACTTTCCCTCCATCAGATCACGGCCTTTGGGGTTGATCCGATTGGGCTGGTTTCGCTCGCCGCCCGGGCTGGCTGTGAGAGCGTTTGCGTCTTCACTCACATGCCGTCGCATGGTGATCGCGGAATATTCCCTGTGGTTGATGCCAGCAACAAGTCCAACATGCTGGCAGCGATGCGAGATCATGACATAGCCGTTTCAAATGTTGAGTTTTTCCCGATCTTGCCGATGGGAAATGTCGCTGATTTTCGGACAGGCTTGGCGCTTGGCGCTGAATTGGGAGCGGCTCGGGCCGTGTGCCACATCCACGACACTGACCAAGCGCGGGCGGTCGATGCGCTTGGACAATTGGCCGATGATGCTGCGGGCTTTGGCTTGTCCATCGGCCTTGAGTTTATGGGCATCACGCCGGGTTGCACATCACTTCATCAAGCCGCTTGGTTTGTTGATCAGGTGTCGCGTCCAAATGTTGGGATTGCCGTCGATATGCTGCACCTCGTTCGAACAGGTGGGACAGCAACAGATGTTGCAGGATTAGATAGCCGCTACTTTTCCTATGCACAAATCTGTGATGGTCAGGGCTCGGGTGCCTCGAGCGATTATATGGGCGAGGCTCTCAATCGACAGAAGCCCGGTGACGGCGACTTCCCGATGCAAGCCATCATCGAAGCTTTGCCACTATCCTGCGCGCTGGACGTTGAGATACCGAACTTTGCACTCTTTGAACAAGGCCAGTCGACCGAGGCTTGGGCCATCGAGGCCGTTGCGAAGTGCCGCGCCTTGATCAGCCAGTCCCATCCATCTCATTAGTCGAAAGCCATTGCCGCGTTGCCGTGGCGACGGCTTTTGCTCGTTCGCCAAAGTCGGGATAGCTGTCACGAAGCGCCTTAGATCGCAGTTCGATGCTGAGTGGAATGTCAGGCGGCAAGGCTTGATGAAGGGCTTTCAAGGGCAAGCCGCCCTCCCCACATTGCTGGCGCAAATCAACGGCATCAATGATTATGGCGTTGAAGTCTGCAGGATCAGGCCGGTCCGCAAATGCATCGCAGAACTGAGCATAGGGCAGCAAGGCCGCTGGCACATTGGCAATGTCCGATATCGCACTGCCAGAACGATCGACATGTATGGGATCGATAAGCAGCGCCCGCAAAGGATGCGCCACTGCATCGAGCACCGCCAAAGCCATGGTCAGATTTTTGACCTCAGTGAAAATGCCAAATTCAAGAGCGACACGCATCGCAGAGCCTTCGGCATGTTCGCACAGCGCCGCCAGTCGTGCCGCCGTTGCAACCATATCTGGATCTGAAGAGACGCACAGGACATTTTTTGCCCCAAGCTCTGCGCCAATGTCGATCAACGCCTTATGGGCGTCGAGATCATCGTTGGGCTTGAACCAGATAACCTCAACATCCAGCAGCTCGAGACCAGTATCCGCAAGCGCTTTCCGAGCATCGGCCAAGGTTCCAGATGTCCACTTTTCAGGCTCTACCCAGAGCCCGGTGGCATCAAATTCGCCAGCAGCGGCGGCCAAGATCGTTTCAACCGGTCCAGCCTCAGGCACAATGCCCGATGCAAAGGAAATCCGGTTCACATCGAGCTTCCGCCGTCGACGCGGAACTCTGCCCCCGTGGTGAAGCCAGCCTCGTCAGACGCCAGATAAACGGCCATTGCGGCAATCTCTTCGGGCTTGCCGATCCTACCAATCGGGTGAACCTCGACCCATCCGGCATAAACTTCATCTGGGTTGGGCACTTGCGCCAACACCTTGTCCAAGATGGGCGTATGGATCACGCCGGGATGGATTGAGTTGCAGCGAATGCCATAGCCGCTTGCCGCGCAATGCAAGGCCACTGACTTGGTCATATGCGTAACGGCGGCTTTGGCCCCATTATAGGCAGTCAAGCCCGCATTCGCCCGCACGCCCGCTAAGGATGACATATTGATGATGGAACCGCCCGTTCCTGCAGGGTTGGCCTTCATATTGGCGACGGCATATTTGCAGCCCAAAAACACGCCGACGACGTCAACTTCAAATTCGTGGCGGAACTGTTCAAGCGTTAGATCTTCGATGGAGCCGTAAGTCGTGATCCCCGCATTATTGACCAATATGTCGATCTGGACACCACCTTCGAGCACGCGTTTCCAATGATCTTCCTGCGTGACGTCAAGCAGTTCGAAACTTGCTTTGTTGCCAAGTTCACGCGCCAAAGCTTGTCCGTTTTCGGCATCGATATCACCGATAATGACGGTCGCGCCCTCCGCCACAAATCGCCTTGTCATCGCATTGCCAAGGCCCGATGATCCGCCGGTAATCAGTGCTGTCTTACCCTCAAGTCGCATACTGCTCTCCTCGTCTCATCCTATTGCTCGGGAAAGAGGGCCGCGCCGTCTGGATGAACCACCCAGTCTTGTGCGCTGCTCGTCCAATAGTGGGCGGTCGGGACCAAATCGGTCACATCATCAAGCGTACCTGCCTTGATAAAGATAATCCCCTGGGTGTCAGCGCTCGGCGTTTCAGTGAACACCGGAGATCCACAGGACCCGCAGAATTTCCGGTAAACCGGATTGCCCGATGCGCTGCCATCTGCAAACCGCGTCAGCTTGCCTTCTATAGTCAAGCCGCTCTGCGGCACGACAGCAATCACAGAGAAGGCCGATCCGGCCTGCCGCTGGCAGTGCTTGCAATGACAAGTCGCCACCATCAACGGCGGCCAGCTTGTAGTATAGCGGACTGCGCCACACAGACAGCCCCCGCTCCGCATTTCACCAGTCATTCAGCGCTTCGGATGCCATTGTAGCATCTCCTCTCCTCGCCGCTTGTGAGGCGCGGCTTATAGCTTCAAAAGTTGTTTGCCCTTGTTGGCACCATCAAACAAGCGCTGCAAAGTGGCGGGGGCATTCTCAAAACCTTCTTGAATATCCTCACGATAAGCAAGATCACCACTATGAACCCAATTGGCCAACCTTTTGCGGATTGCGGGAAACTCGTTCATCCAATCCAGCACGATGAAGCCTTCCATCCGGGCGCGGCGGAAAACCAAGTTGAAATAGTTTTCCGGACCTGCTGGCAATGAGCCACTTTCATATCGGCTGATGCCGCCGCAAATCACGACGCGCGCATTGGTTGCGATGCAGCTTAGCATATCATTCAGAATCTTGCCGCCGACATTGTCAAAGATCACATTGACGCCGCCGGGCGCAATATCCTTGATCTGCTGCCGAATATTCCCTGCCTTATAGTCAATGGCATGGTCATAGCCTGCCTCTTCGACCAACCACGCGCATTTTTCTGGACCGCCCGCAATGCCAATTGCTGTGCAACCGCCGATTTTCGCCAACTGACCAACGATAGAACCCGTTGCCCCAGCGGCACCAGAAACCAGCACCACATCACCTGCGACCGGCTGCCCCACTTTGAAGAGGCCGCAATAGGCCGTGACGCCTGTTGTCCCCAACACAGAAAGCATCGCTGTCGGCGAAAGCGAAGGCTCTACAACGTTAAGCTCAGCGCCATTGTGAATGACATATTCGCTCCACCCGGTTGATCCGGCAAGCACTGTTCCTTCGGGGTACTTCCCGCCATTGCTCTTGACGACTTCCGTGATTCCGGACCCACGCATCACGTCACCAATCGCCATGGGCGCAACATAGTCTGCAATATTCTCCATCCAGCCCTTCTGGGCAGGATCAAAGCCCATGTAGAGCGTCTTCAAGAGCATTTGGCCTGGACCAGGCTCTGGCAGATCAACCGTCACAAGTTTCAAATCATCATCGACGATCCGCCGTCCGCGGGGATGACCGTTCAAAAGCCATTGGCGCGTTTGTGTCATTTCAAAGTCTCCCGTTGGAAATTGGCCGATCAACCGCGCCAAAAAGTGGGCGCGGAATGCGAAAGTCATGGCCCAGCCTCTGGATGATGGCAGCTATCTAAAGTGACTGCGGACGGCCCGTTTCAGACGGTCCAAAACGGCAGTGTTCATAATAAACCTAACAATTTCGCTTGTCGCAAAGCCCCGTTCCCTGTGCCACTTTTCTCATCATGGAGATGATGCAATGAATGACCTGAGTTCTACGCCGAGTTTGACTGATCCGGAGATCATGCAGAACCCGTTCCCATTTTACCAATGGGCCCACGCCAATGCGCCGATCGTTGAGGTTCCAGGAGCCGGTTTCCGGATCGTCATGGGCTTCGCGCTCTGTTCAGAAGCCGCTGGCCGCGTGAACGATTTCTCCAACGAATTCAGCACGGTCCTCGCTGGTGCGCGGGCCGAGCATCCAGAGGTCACGTCGATTTTGGAACAAGGCTGGCCGCAAATTAATACGCTGCTGACCGCTGATCCACCTGT
>DLOX01000105.1:16105-19071 GCA_002478575.1 Sphingomonadales bacterium UBA7473
CGGTTCCGCAAGCTCGTCAATCTTGCTTTTTCAATGCCCCGCGTGAACGCGTTGGAAGCCGGGATCAGGCAAAAAATTGTAGGCCTGATCGACGGCTTCATCGACAAAGGCCAATGCGAATTTGTTGAAGAATTTTGCGTGCCGCTTCCCGTACAAGTGATCTGCGAACAATTGGGTTTTGATCCATCCTGGCATGCCGACGTCAAGCGCTGGTCCGATGCTTTTGCTGATCGGCTTGGCCATATGATTTCGCTGGAGCGCGAGAAAGAATGCGCAACGGAAATCGTGGAATTCCAAAAGGCCCTGAAGATCAAGATTGATGAACGCCGCGCCGCGCCAACCGATGATCTTTTGTCAGCAGTCGTCAACGCAACACAAGAAGGCGAAGAGCCGCTCAATGATGCTGAAATCCTATCCATTGCACAGCAGCTGATGGTGGCAGGGAATGAAACCACGACGCATGCCATTGCGGGCGCGATCGTTCATTTCGCCAACAACCCTGATCAGGTCGCCAAATTGCGGGCAGACCCAAGCCTGATCCCCAATGCCGTGGAGGAAGTGCTTCGTCTCGATACGCCAACCGCAGGCATGTGGCGCGTCGTGATGAATGATTGCGAAGTGGCGGGCCATGCCTTCAAAAAGGGCGAGATGGTCATCCTGCGATACGCCGCCGCCAATCGCGATCCTGCCCAATATCCGGACCCTGACAAGTTTGATGTTGAGCGCAAGAACGCCCGCACTCATTTGGCCTTTGGCAAGGGCATTCATATGTGCGTCGGCAATATGCTCAGCCGCAAGGAAATGACGGTTGCGTTCCAAGAGATATTGAACCGCATGGATGACATCCGGCTGGTCGAAGGGGCCAAGCTGGAAGTCGCACCCAACATGATGCTTCGGGGCTATATCTCGGTTCCAATCACATTCCGGAAGCGTGCATGAATTTCGACCTTGATGAGAATCAGGTCCAGTTCAGGGCATTGGTAGAGCGGTTCTCGGAAAATATCGGCGTTCCTGAACGTCATCGCACGCGAGCCATGGAAGGCGGATTTGATCGAGCCCGGTGGCAGCACATGGCTGAACTGGGCTTGATTGCGCTGGCCGCAAGCGAAGCCGATGGCGGCTTGGGTGGTTCAGCGACAGACTGCATGGTCGTCGCTCAAGCGCTGGGCAAAGCGCAATGTGTTGAGCCTTGGTTGGAATGTGGATTTCTTTCCGTGCGCTTGCTGGCCGGTACGCCGATGGCTGGGCAAGTCGCGAACGGCGAACTGCTCGCGGCCTTTGCCTTTGCCGAGGCAGACCGGCATTTCGCAATGAATGCCGCCAAGATGAAGGCCCGAAAGACTGACGAAGGCTTTACCCTTTCAGGCGAAAAGGAATTTGTGCTGCATGGTGCAGTGGCTGACCTGTTCATTGTCTCAGCCAATTTTGATGGGGCGACATGCCTCTTCACCGTGGCGCGCGATGCCAAGGGCGTTGACATAAAATCCTATCCGATTGTTGATGGCAGCTTTGCCGCTACGCTCTCGCTTCATGATGTAAGTGCGACATATTTGGCGGGCCCGGATCGGTTGGAGCGGGTATTGGAAGATGCCCGCTTCATGGCTGCAGCTGAAATGGTAGGCATCGCGCAGCGGCTGTTCGATGACACTTTGGCTTATGTAAAAACCCGCGAGCAATTTGGCCAGCCGCTTGGCCGCTTCCAAGTTATCCAGCATAATATGGTGGGTGGCTATGAGAAGGTCGAGCTGATGCAGTCGGCGCTCTATCGCGTTTTGGTCGCGAGTGACGCTCATAAAGCCAAAGAGATACGCGGACTGAAGGCCTTCGTAGGAGACGCAGCCGTCGCGGTCGGCCATTTGGCGGTCCAGATGCACGGAGGCATGGGCACAACAGATGAGCTGGGCATTGGCCATGGCTTGAAGCGGATCATCTTGTTATCAAAACTATTCGGTGACACCGCCACCGATTTAGCCGCCTATGCACAGGCAGCTTAGTTAGAAAGTTCGCGTCATGGATATCAATTTCACCGCAGATGATCTCGCCTTCAGGGATGAGGTTCGCGCTTTCCTGGATGATAAGCTCAACGCTCGATTGCGCGAAGGGGCCGCGAACACGCCAAGCGTTTTCACCGAGCCTGATATCAGCCGCGAGTGGCAGACCATTCTCCATGAAAAGGGCTGGCTCGCGACATCTTGGCCGGTTGAAGATGGCGGCACTGGCTGGACGCCGATGCAGAAATATCTGTTTGAACGGGAATGTGCGATAGCGGGTGCGCCTTCGCTTCCAATCCTTGGGCTACGGCTGTTGGGGCCAGTGCTTTGCAGGTTCGGGACGCCTGCGCAAAAGGCCTATTTCCTGCCCCGTATCCTCTCTGGCGAAGATTATTGGTGCCAAGGCTATTCAGAACCCGGATCAGGTTCAGACCTTGCCTCACTGAAGACACGAGCCGTGCTGGAAGGCGATACATATCGGGTCAATGGATCAAAGCTCTGGACTACGCATGCGCACCACGCGAATTGGATTTTTGCTTTGGTGCGCACCGACACGGAGTCCAAAAAGCAAGAAGGCATTAGCTTCCTTCTGATCCCGATGGATCAACCGGGAGTTTCCGTCACGCCCATCGTCACCATGGGCAATGATCATGAAGTCAATGCGACCTTCTTCGATGATGCACGGACGGGCGTCGAAAATCGGGTCGGCGAAGAAGGCCAAGGTTGGACGATTGCCAAATATCTTCTGGAGAATGAGCGTGGTGGTTCTTGTTCCGCTCCGGGGCTTTTAGCGGCCATTGATCGGCTAGAGGCGGCGGCCGCCAAAACCGGTTCAGGCGTTAACGGCGCTTTGATCCATGATCCCATCATCGCCCAGCGGATCGCGAAGCTGCGATTGGAGGCTCAAGCCTTTGAGACGACCGAGCTTCGTATCTTGGCCGAACTGTTGAAGGGCCGCCCCGCTGGCCCACAAAC
>DLOX01000087.1 GCA_002478575.1 Sphingomonadales bacterium UBA7473
CCCGGATCAAGTCCGGGACGACAATGGTGCTGACTTAACGTACAACCCTTTAATCTCGTCCGCCGCTGGATGGCGGACGAGGAAGAGTGTGCCCAACCAGCAGATTATCCCAGCAACCGTAAGGCCAAGCAGCTGAAGCAGGTTCGTGTCCGCGGGCTTGATCCAGTATTGGAAAGCCGCAAGCATCGGCGCCATGGCGGCAATGGTGGCGAGACCACTTTTTGCATAGGCGACCATGATCGGTCCCCACGCAAAGCCAACCATTTGCTGCTGGAACCGCGCGTAGATGAGGAACCACACAAAGGCGAAGGCAAAGCGCGACTGAGCGGCTTCCAACAGGCCCCATTGCGACGCGACGAAGAGGAACAGGATCGAAGCGATGGTCTCCACAATATTGAAGGCGATCAGCTTGTTGATCCGCCCCATCAGGATCGGCATGTCTGTTGTCATCGGCAAAGACACCAAGACCATTTCGCCAAGCGCAATCCAGAAAAGCAGCTCGGCCGTGTCAGCCCAAACAGGCCCATAGAGCATCAGGATGATTGGCTGAGACGCAATGGCAAGCCCTGCCATCGCCGGCCAAGTGACGGCGGTGAAGCTCGCGACCACTTTCACATAGGGCGGCCCCATCGCTTCGCCGGAATCGCGGATGCGGGCAAAGGCAGGGAAAAGAACGCCGCTCACTGCGCCTGAAATCACGAAGCGCAATTGAGACGCCAAGGCGGTGGCGCGGCTGAACAGGCCGACTGCCGCCATGCCCAAGAAGCGGCCAACGATAAGGTCTGGCGAACGTGTGGCGACGGCTCCGCTGAAATAAAGGACGGAGGCCGATGATCCGAACTTCAAGATCGGACCAGAGCCTTTCAAAGCGAGCGGGAAGGGCACGCGGACGGGAAGCAAATATTGCCCAATGATGGCCCGCGAAAAGACTTGCGCGACAAAGGCCCACGCCAGCAACTCCGCACCCCAGCCCATGAAGGCAAGCGCCAAGGCCACGATCATATTCACGGCCAAGCTGCCGACATGCATGTAAAACTGGGACTTAAAATCCATTTCCCGCACCATCAGCGCGGTTGGCACAATGCTCCAGGGCGTCGCGAGGAAGGCTGCACCGATGATCATCAGGATCGGGAACAGGCGGGGCTGATCATAGAAAACCGACGTTGGCCACGCGAGCGCCATGATCAGCAGCGAGACAACAACAGAAAAGATCAGGGACACTGATGAACAGGTCCGGATCAGATCATCCCCCAGCTCCTTTGCGCCGGCAATGAAGCGCTGAAGGCCGAAATCCTGAAAGATGGAAACCAGCATCGCCGTCGCAAGCGCAATCGAGAAAAGCCCCATTTCCGCAGGTGGCAAGAAGAAGCGCGAGATGATCACGCTCGTGATAAACTGGATCACGAAGCCGACATATTGTGCGCCGACCGACCAGAAAGCTGCAATGCGGATCGACATTAGCGAAAGGCCAAAGTGGCAGCGAGCTGCAGCGCGCGGTCCGCTCGCCCCATTTTGCCAAGCCGCGCCACCGTCCGCCAGGCGCCGGGGATTTCGATACCTGCCTTTAAGGCTTTGGTGATCAGGCCGAAGCCATCGCCTGTGAGTGCACTTGGCGAATAGAGGAGATGCGGCGCGACCTTGGCCAACAATTGCTTTTGTATGGGGCGACCGAAGAGCGCGTCCAGCTCGTCAATCGGCGGCATCTTCGCCAGATCAGCCGTGGGGTCAGGTCGGCCTGCTTCGCGTTCCAGAAAGGCCTCATAGGCGACGGCTGCATTCAGGCTTTGCTCGGCGCGATGGCTCTCGGTGACTTGGCCTTCATAGCGGCGGTACAACATCAGCTTATCGGGAAGATTTCCCATCTTGGTCACGCTCATGAGGCGCAGCCACAGATCATAATCCTCGCAATGTTTGAAGGCCGAATGATAACCGCCGACGCTCTGCACTTTGTCTCGCCGCATGACCGCGCTGTTGTGATGTACCAGAGGCCCCGTGGGGGCTTTGCCGAACATATCGTCATGGGTCAGTGGCGTTGGCCTGCTTGTGTCGAGCGGCTTTCCACTGGCATCAATCTCCTGAAGCCCTGTGCCAAGGACGCCATAGTCAGGATAGTCTTGGAGCCAAGCCCATTGCCGCGCGAAGCGATCGGGCAAAGCCACATCGTCGCTGTCCATCCGCGCGATCCAATCGCTCTGTGCCTCGTCGATCATGCGATTGAGGCTGGCGATGAAGCCCCGGTTTTCCTGATGAATGGCTCTGATGCGGCTGTCTTTGGCGGCATAAGCGTCGATCACTTCGCCAGACCCGTCGGTTGAACCATCATTGACGATCAAGAATTCGAAATCGCCAAAGCTCTGGTTGAGAATGCTCTCAATCGCTTCGGCGAGATAAGGCATGCTGTTATAAGCCGCCATCGCGACGGTCATCAGCGGAGGAGAAGATGCGCGGGCCTGCGCCATGGCTCAGTTTAACAGCAATGCAAGCGCAAGGCGAGCGGCGCGGATCGGCTCACCGAAGCGCAGCAGGCGAAGCACGGTGCGCGGCAAATCCTTTTTCGATCCGCCACCACGCACATGATCCATCAATATGTCAAAGCCTTGGCCCTTCAAAGCGATGGGGGAGTAAAGGATGGAAGATGCGACCATGGCCTGCGCTTCTTTGCTGATGCCTGCTTCTCCAAACAGTGCGTCATAGTTCGCCATGGGCGGCAAGCGATCCAAATCAGCCGTAGGGTCAGGCTTTCCGGCCAACCGCATTCGGCGGGCAAAGCGCGAAGCGGCCACGCCAATTTGCTGCTCCACCAAATGCTTGCTGCTGACTTGGCCATCGGTATGCCGATATTTCATCAGCCGTTCGGGCAAGCTGCAGAGTTTGGTGATGTCTGCCATGCGCAGCCACAGGTCATAATCTTCGCAGTGGCGGAAGGCGGCATGATATCCGCCTACGCTCATCACCAAATCGCGGCGAAACATGGCCGAGGGGTGGCAGAGCAAAGGGCCGGTCTCGATGGCGGCCAGAAAGGCCTCAAAGCTCGTCGGATGATCATTGCCTTCGATAGTGTAGGCCACGCCGTTGCCATCAATATCAATGGTCCAGCTGCTCACTACGCCATGATCGGGATTGGCGGCGAGAAAGTCATATTGTCGTGCGAACCGCTCTGGCATGGCAATATCATCGCCATCCATGCGGGCGATGATCGGCGCTTGTGCCTCTTCCAGCAATTGGTTGAGACTGACGATCAGCCCGCGATTTTCGCGGTGAATGGCGCGAATGCGGCTGTCTTGCGCCGCGTAGCGATCAATGATGGCGGCAGAATCGTCTTTTGATCCATCATTCAAGATCAAAAATTCGAAATCCGCGAAGGTCTGATTGAGGATGCTTTCAATCGCTTCGGCCAGATAGGGCGCGCCATTATAGACACTCATGGCAACGCTGATGGCCGGACTTGGCATGGCTACTCCTGCGCTGTTGGCGCTACTGATACTCGTCATTTCCATGGCACTTCGCGAATTAGCGCAATTTGGTCAATAAAATGCTTACGAAACTCTGTTGTGACAGCGGATGGGCCGCATTTGGTGGATTTGCGATTTGCTGTTAGGCTTATGGCATGCCTATCGATGAAGCCCGCGCTTTTCAGCCTGTTCGTATCGCCGTTCTGACGGTGTCGGACAGCCGCACCCTCGCTGAAGATAAGTCAGGCGATGCCTTGGTGGAGCGGCTGACAAGCGCTGGCCATATCTTGGCGGAACGCGTGCTTTTGCGCGATGATACGGATGATATTGTCGCTCTGCTGCATCGCTGGTGCGAAGACCAAGAGGTTGACTGCGTGATCACAACCGGGGGAACGGGGGTCACAGGCCGAGATGTTACGCCAGAGGCGCTTGCTGCTCTTGGGGGCAAAGATATTCCGGGCTTTGGCGAATTGTTCCGCTGGATCAGCTTTGGCAAGATCGGAACATCAACGATCCAAAGCCGAGCCTGCGCTGTCGTTGCGCATGGCACCTATATTTTCGCGCTTCCGGGCTCAACGGGTGCCGTGAAGGACGGTTGGGATGAAATCCTCGTTCACCAGCTTGATAGCCGGTTTCGCCCGTGCAACTTCGTTGAGCTGATGCCGCGATTGAAGGAAGTTTAAGCCGCGCGGCGGGTGTTTTCCATCATCCAAGCCCGCGCCTGACGTTGGGCCTCTGCGATTTCGCGCGCAGTCATATCTTCTGATACTTCGGCACGACATTCATGGCCGCGATCATTGCCGGCAAGAGCCGCTAGATTGAACCATTTATGCGCTTCGATTAGATTAACCTCGACCCCATCTGTCCCTGATGAATAGGCAATGCCCAATTCAAACAAAGCATCGGCATCCCCATTTGCGGCATCATTGATGCGGCTTTCGATAAGAAATTGCGCACTGCGAAAACTGCTTGCCATCTCATTGTCCCCTAGTGATCCTGTTACTCACTGGGGTTTGTTTCGGCCTCCAATCGTCAAGATATGGTTAACGCGGGTTCATATTTTGTAACAAGGGATCGTCATTCCGGGCTTGACCCG
>DLOX01000047.1:0-13429 GCA_002478575.1 Sphingomonadales bacterium UBA7473
TGGACGGATGCACAATGATAGCATTCGAGTACATTTTCTACAAGAAGCTTCCAATTTGCTGCATGCTGAATATTCTCAATTGATACTTCACGACCAATATGTTTGGAAAGTTCCAAGAGCAAACCGTAATATTCTCCCAAGAAAGATTTCAAATCCGTCGGCTCAGGCTGCATCGAAACGAAAATAAACTTCCCACACTGCTCAACATGGTATTTTTTCAAACAGCTCTTTGAGCCGCCGCGTTCTGCAGATTTTGCGCTGTTTCCAATTGGTGAACCGTCTTTGTCGAACCGCCAGAAATGATATCGGCAGATCAGTGGTCGATTGCCATGCCTTTCATATTGCAGCGGGTTATATCGATGAGAGCAAACATTTTGAAAGGCGCGCAGCGACCCAGAGAAATTCTGCACAACGATAGATACGCCAAGAAACTCAACACAAACAAAGTCGTTATTGTCTTTCAGCTCTTCTTCCATACCAACGAATATCCAAGACGACTTGAATATAGCGTCAACCTCGACTTCGAGATGGCGCGGATCCGAATAATATATTTTGGGGAGCATGTTTCGATCCCTATTCGCTTTCAGAAGGCGCGTTTCCTATTTTGCCGCATAGCCACCATCTACCGATAGATCGACCCCTGTGATCCACCGAGATGCATCGCTCAACAAAAAGGCGACCGCATTAGCAACGTCGTCCGGCAAGCCAAAGCCCAGAGGGTGTAAGCTCTCATAGTTTTTCACCATGTCCTGATGCACGCTTTTCACAAAATTATCATGCATTTCAGTGGCAACCGCACCTGCAGCTATTCCATTCACACGAATTCGACGCTCGCTTAGCTCGATCGCGAGAGCCCTCACCAGCCCGCTTGTCGCTGCTTTTGCGGCGGAATAAGCAACCATTCCTTTGCGGCCGCGCAAAGCTGATACTGATGTCATAAACACGATTGAGCCACCATCTTGCATTGCCCCCTTTCGAGCAAGTGCCCGGGCAATTCCCAGCCCGCCAAACACTGCCGCTCCAAAAAGATCGTCTATTTGGCGCTGCTTCGTCATTCGGATTGGAGAAACCAGACTGGATCCCGCAGAATGGAAAAGTCCGTCGATGGGGCCGTGCTGAGCAGCAATTGACTTGATTGCCTCATCAGCAGAACCGTCTTCAGATAGGTCGACAGCCTCATAAGAATGCAATTTACCCGGGAGACTCGTCAGAACTTCGGTCAACTTGTCTTCATCTCGACCAATCAGCACAAGGGAAGCACCGAGAGAGGCTAAGAGGCTCGCAGTGCCCTTCCCCAAACCAGATGATGCGCCAGTTACAACAATTCGTTTCTCAGAAAAGGATTGGGGCGCAAAGACTAAAGACATATGACTTCTGCGCAACCGAGCTTCTGCGTTGGCATTGAAGCCGCGGCCCAAGAATAGCCGACACCGAATCCGAACATAGCCAACCGCGTCTCTTGGTCAACCAGGGTTTGACCCAAGTCGTCTGCCATGAGCAACGGGATTGTTGCGCTACTTGTGTTGCCGTAGCGACCTATGTTGATCGGAACCTTCTCCTGCGGTAATTTTGCCTTCTTCGCCAAATGGTTGATCATGAAAGTGTTGGCTTGGTGGAAGAGAAAGGCGTCATGATGGTCCGACCCGAATCCGGACACCTCAAACAAGTCTTTGACTAAGGTCGGAACGGCCTTCAAGGTAAAGTTGAAAATCTCTCCCCCATCCATAAAAAGCTTAGAGGGGGTTGGCTGACCTTCTCCCTCGCCGGTTCGGAAAGCGCCTTCACGGATGATAAGATTCTGAAATCCGCCCCCGTCGCTTCCAAGAATGAAATGTGAGCGACCGGCGCCTGGCAGCTTTTCGAGCGCGGTTACCGCCCCAGCATCACCAAAAAGCATTGCTGTGGCGCGATCTTGAGAATCGACAACACGACTACTGGTGTCACCAACTGCCAGCAACACACGTTCAGCCGACCCGCTGGAAAGAAGCATGGACGCTAACCAAAGACCATAAGGGTACGCAGAACAGCCGAGGTTGACGTCGAATGCTATAATTCCCTTACGCAGGCCCAACTTGGCTTGCATGACGCATGCCGTTGCAGGCAAACGATAGTCTGGTGTTTGAGAAATGAAGATCAGCGCATCAATTGTGTCTGCTTCCCAACCCAACTGATCAATCAACTTATGGGCAGCGGCTAAGCAGAGATCAGAAGCGGTAACATCGTCATCGGCCCAACGGCGCGTTTGAACGCCCGTCATCTTTGTTACGTCGGCGACACCGGAGCCAAACTGAGCTTCAAATTCAGAGTTTTCGACAACACGAGGGGGCACACAAGCAACAAGGCCCGCGATTGTGATGTCATCAAAGCAGACGCTTTGACCCGAACTGATCTGCGGCATGGAGATCATCCATCAGTCTTGCTGATTAGGTTTTCGATATCGCCCACAGTTTTGCAGTCTTGTAACAGCTGGATATCTACTGCCTTATCATAGACCTCATCAATCAGGGCGATAGTCGACACAACAGCCAAAGAGTCCCAAGCCTCTCCAAATTCATAATCAGTCGAAAGTTCGGACACGTCAACTTCCATGATCTCCGCAAGGCCTTCGTAAAACTCGGACATTCAAATTCTCCTATTAAATCAAAGCGATATAATGCAAGCAGACCATGAAAGGCCTACCCCAAAGCCAACAAGGGCGATCTTTTGGCCAGGCTGAAACTTTCCTGAGGCCATTAGCTCTTCAATGACGATTGGTATTGTTGAAGACACAGTGTTGCCAACGTTTTCAAACCGGCAAGGCATTTTCTCTTCGGGAATTTTCATCTTCTTGCGCAGCGCGGACAACATAAACGCATTGGCCTGATGAAAAACCACATAGTCGATGTCGTCAATGACAAGGCCTGCCTTTAAAAGAACTGCCGAGAAAGCCTTTGGAACTTCCGCGAGAGTGAAGGCCATAATAGCAGCCCCATCCATGAAGAGATTGTCTTGAGAACGAACGTTGCCTGAACCGTCAACTTGCTCAATTCTTGTTTCTTCAGAATTTGCGTTTCTTGCGCCTCCCGCTGGGACAATAAGATGTTTAGCACCTGCACCATCAGTTCCAAAAACAAATGGGCCGATGGTAGATTGCAAATTCGGACTAGATACAATAAGTGATGCAGACGCTCCGTCGCCAAACAATGTTCGAACGCTTCTATCTTTTTTGTTGATGAACTTTGAATAAGTGTCGGATGTAACAAGCAGAACTTGTTGTGCCGAACCAGATGCAATTAGCCCCGAAGCAATAGAAAGCCCGTAGACAAATCCGGAGCACCCAAGATTGATATCAAAAGCACCAATCGACGTTCTCAGCCCCAACGCGTGCTGCAAAATGCAAGCCGAAGTTGGTAAGATATAGTCAGGTGCTTGTGTGCAAAGGATAATGAAGTCAATCTCCTCGGCCGAAACGCCCGGTTTGTCTAGAAGGTTACGGCACGCATGCTCAGCCAAATCGAGCGCTGTTTGACCTTCTGCAGCTATTCGCCGCTCTCTAATGCCGGTCTTTTCTAGAATCTTCTCGGGTGCCCAGTCACCAAGCTCTTCAGCGAGCTTCTTATTGTCAAGGCTCGCGTCCGGGAAATAGAGGCCAATCGCCTCAATGCGCGCGCCGACGGTGTTCGATTGCATCATATAGTTTACATACCCTCAGGCGCCGAACATCCGCACTCTTGTTGGCCGCTGATTAGACCCAACGCCCCTTTGACGCAACCAATTTGCGAACATCAGCGACCCAACAAGCATCCAAATCGATTCAAGAAGCCGCGCGGCGCAAGGTGCGAGAAGGAGCAGTAAACACAGTTTGCCCGTCCTTGACGTTCCGCATTACCACGGAGCCTGTACCAATCATCGCGTTATTTCCAATCTTTACAGAAGGGAGAACACGAGCGCCTGAACCTATAAAAACCCCCTCTCCAATAACGGCAGAACCCATAACGTCGACATGAGATGCGATTGTTGAATAATCTCCCACCCGACTATCGTGCCCCATTCCAGAAAAGGAAAGGATCGTCACAAAATCGCCAGCGATCGTGTCAGCTGTGTTCATTGTAAACGGGCACATTATTATGCCCACTCCACGCTTCGACGTCTTGCCGAGTACCGCTGTTGGGTGGATCAGATCAGAAAATTCTGCACCACGCTGTTTCAGGGATTCGACCATTTTTCGCTTTGTTGCTGGCATCCCTACCCCGATGATCACGCGATCGGTAGGTAGGGGTTTATAATCCTCAAAACTCGCTGCTCGCCAAAGGCCGTATTCAGGCAGCTGTTCAACCGAATCATCTACAAATGTGACTTCAGAAAAGCTGCCGCCGCCTGACTGGCAATCATGAGCCCAACACAAGAGCTCTCTCCCAAAGCCACCCGCACCAGCAATAACCAATCTTATACCTGTCATGGGTCTAGTCCATATCTGCACGTCAGCATCCTTGGCAATATAAACAAGGAACTCCTGCGATGAATTTCCCGTCACTTTAATTGGTTAGGTGGTCAAGAGCGCTTGAGACAATGAGACGCCGATATTGCGCACAAGACCTCAATCAGCGATAGAATCGTTGGATGCGTATCTTAATGCTCACCCAATGGTTTCAGCCTGAGCCTCAATTCAAGGGGCTTCCCCTTGCCAAAGCGCTGACCGAAATGGGACATGAAGTTGAGGTCCTCACTGGTTTCCCAAATTATCCTGGTGGAAAACTCTATCCCGGATATAGGCTGAAATTCTGGCAGCGCGATATCGTTGACGACATCAAGGTAACACGTGCCTTTTTATATCCAAGCCATGACAAATCTGCTCTTGGGCGAATTCTGAACTACGCGTCCTTTGCTTTGTCTAGCGCCTTGATGATTTTTGCCATACGTCGTCCAGACATTGTCTATGTCTACTGCCCACCAATGACTGCTGCAGCGGCGGCAATGGTCTTAAGGTTCTTTCGGCGAGTCCCTTATGTAATCGACATACAAGATCTTTGGCCCGACACGCTTGCCTCCACTGGCATGGTCAACAGCCCGACCATCATAAGATTGGTCGGGGCGTGGAGTAAACTCGCCATGCGGTTTGCCTCGGCTCTTGTCGTGCTGTCCCCAGGGTTTAAGCTACGTCTGAGCGAACGTCGCGTTAAGCCTCCAGTTCATGTCATTCCCAATTGGGCACCGCCCGAAATTGAAGAGCAGGCCAAGGCGATCCCCCAGAAGGATCTAAATGCAGACAAATGTTTCAACATATTGTTTGCTGGTAACATGGGAAAGGCACAAGCGCTCGACACTGTGATCGCGGCCGCGAAACGGTTGAAGAACGAAGCTCCCTCAGTGCGGCTCACCTTCATTGGTGGTGGCGTAGAGGTCGAACATCTTCAAGCCACAAGCGAAGCTTCAGGGACCAACAACATAATATTTCTTAAGCCGCGAGCGCCAAAAGACATGGGCTCTGTCTTTGCAGACGCTGATGCACTTCTTGTTCATCTTCGGAATGACCCGTTGTTTGAGATAACGATACCCTCAAAGACCCAGGCCTATCTCGCAATCGGACGCCCTATTCTCATGGGTGTCCGTGGCGATGCAGCCCGATTGGTGAAGCTGGCGCAAGCTGGTGTCTGCTTCACGCCTGAAGATCCAGATGGTTTGGCGGAGGCGGTTTTAGCGCTCTTGACCCTATCGCCCGAAGCCCGCCAAGCAATGGGCGATGCGGGTGCGGCATATTATAGGGACGAGCTTTCGTTCGAAAAAGGTGTGAAGAGTTTGGAGCAAGTGTTGGTCGGAGCAGCTACCCCTTAAAAGAGATTGATGAGCGTTTTTGAGAAATTTATAACAAAACTACACTTCTGACTAAAAAATATCGACAAACGATTCTGAATTGGCGACACCAAACCGCCTATTCACCATTCCCTTCAAATGGGGGCATAGTAGCATGCTGATCACTAGATATATCGGAGCGAGATATTACTTTCCAAAACGTCTTTGATATTATCTTCAAATCAAGATAGATATTTCTATTGTTTACATACCAAATGTCTAAATCAAACTTCTCTTTCCAACTTAACATATTACGTCCGTTTATTTGCGCCCATCCCGTAATTCCAGGTTTCACTTCGTGCCTACGCGCTTGGAGTGGTGAATAGAGGGGTAAATACTGCATCAACAACGGCCGCGGACCAACGAGACTCATATCTCCTTTCAAAATGTTCCAGAGCTCAGGCAATTCATCTAAGCTTGTTGAGCGGAGTAATTTTCCGAATTTTGTTAGTCTTTGACTGTCGTCCAGGAGGATTCCCTCTGCGTTTGTTTCATGCCGCATAGTTCTAAACTTAATCATTGTGAAAGGAGTGCCACGCAAGCCTGGGCGCTCCTGAGAAAATAATATTGGTTTCCCTAAGTTAAAGCGGACCAAAAATGCAATTGTAAGAAGAAGAGGAGAGAGAACGAAAATTGCCGTGATGCTCACCACAAGATCGAGAACACGTTTTAGAAAAGGATAGAAAGGATCGGAGTTTTTCATAAGAACTAAGAACCGTTCCGACATTATTTGCGACCCAATCGGTCCAACACGGCAACCACCTGTTCAACTTGTTGTTGCGTCATTGCCGAACCTGACGGGAGACAAAGCCCTCTTTCAAATGCCTTCTCAGCCACGCATCCGCCAACGACGCGCGCTTCTTCAAAGACTGGTTGCATGTGCATCGGCTTCCAAAAAGGCCGACTCTCGATGTTTTCAACTTCGAGCGCAAGCCGCGCTTCTTCTCTGCTAAAGCCGGTTTGTGATGGGTCAATTTGAACCGTTGTTAGCCAACGATTGGCCCGCATTCCTGATGGTTCCGAACTAAAGCTAAGGCCTGGAACATGGGAAAGAAGGCGTCGATAAGTCTCATGAATGTTGCGACGGGCAGCTACACGATCCTCTATTACCTTTAGCTGCCCTACTCCGATTGCGGCGCATACGCCGCTCAGTCTATAGTTATAGCCATAGGTTTCATGCTCATAGTGGGCCGCAGGTTCCCGAGCTTGGGTGGCCAAAAACTTCGCTCGTTCAATTTGCCGTCCATTGTCGCTCGCCAATGCGCCACCACCTGACGTCGTGATTATCTTATTGCCATTGAACGAAAGGATGACGAAGTCTGCACCCTTTCCGGCATGACGGCCATCTCGATAAGCGCCTACCGCTTCTGCCGCGTCGCTAATCCAAACAAAGCCATAACGATCGGCTAAGCGGCGGACTCTGGATCCATCAACGACATGGCCGTAGAGATCGGTTGTTATGACAACTTTGGGAAGCTGGTTGTTCTTCTCAGCGCGAATGAGCTCTCCCTCAAGAAGATCTAAGTCTATCAGAAACTGATCGCCCTCGATGTCAATGAATACCGGATTCGCGTCGACATACAGGATCGGCGCCACTCCGCCCATAAACGTCATGGTGGAACCCCAGACTTCGTCGCCACTTGCGACACCTGAGAGGCGAAGCGCAAGATGAAGTGCTGCGGTACCGCTGCTAAGCGCAGCCACGTGAGTCAAACCGGTAAGCTTCGACAAATCTTCTTCAAACTGAGTAAGCATTGGCCCCGCAGGTGACACCCAGTTCGTTGCGAATACGTCTTGGATGAGGGAAAGCTCAGCCCCTCCCATGTGAGGTGCAGAGAGAAAAATTCGATCAGTCGGATTCAAAGTGATCATCCAAATTCTTTCAATTCAAGGGGCTTTTTGATCAAAATCAATCAAAGACTTTTGGCTCTGAGCAAGCCTAGCAGCCTATGCCGACGTAATGATCAATCGAGAAGACAGGGCAGTTCAATCGTATGACATTAGGCGGCACTTCGACTTGCTCCCTCAACAATAACGTCAGCATCTCTAGCTCGAAAGCCCGAAACAAGCCCTTTGAGAAACTCAGTCAGAGCTACAGAATCTTCATTTGCGGCTGCTTTTTGCGCATTGGTGAGCTGTAGTGACAGTTGCGGCCAAAGCTCAAAACCTTCAGCGGCCTTCATAATACGTGCGTGTCCGGTGGGTTCAGGATTGTCGCCGATTAGCAACTCCTCATAGAGCTTTTCCCCAGGCCGAAGGCCGACGACCAAAATCTCAATATCCCCGCTGGGGTTTTCATCATCCCGCAAAGTCAGTCCACTGAGATCGACCATGCGTTTGGCAAGATCGATAATCCTCACCGGATCGCCCATGTCTAAGACGAAAACTTCTCCCCCATGCGCCATGGCACCTGCCTGAATGACCAGCTGAGCGGCTTCAGGGATGGTCATGAAATATCGTGTGATTTCGGCGTGCGTGATTGTGATCGGTCCGCCCGCCTTGATCTGCCTGCGGAACAGCGGAACGACCGAACCACTCGAACCCAAGACGTTTCCAAAACGAACCATTGAAAAGCGTGTAGCCCCGCCTTCTGCCGCCAAAGCTTGCAATATCTGTTCCGCAACGCGCTTGGTTGCGCCCATGATGTTTGTTGGACGGACGGCCTTATCCGTGCTTATCAACACAAAGTCCCGAACCAAGTGCTTTTTCGAAAGCAGGGCCATGTTGAGTGTGCCAAACACATTGTTGCGAACACCTTCAGCCGGGTTAAACTCAACCAAGGGCACGTGCTTATAGGCGGCGGCATGGTAGACAGTCTCTGGCTTCCAAGTCCCCAAGATACTCTCGATCCGCGCTTCATCCTGCACTGATGCTAGCAAAGGGACCAGTTCGACGCCGTCTAGGTCAATATTGTCGGCTAGTTTCTCAAGCTCTTGATGGATCGTGTAGAGGTTAAACTCGCTCTGCTCGACAAGGAGCAGCGTCGAGGGCCGAAGCTGAAGCGCCTGGCGGCAAAGTTCACTGCCAATGGACCCCCCTGCCCCAGTGATCATGACAACCTTCCCAGCGATGTTCTTGGCAAGCAAAAGCTGGTTGGGGGCGACCGCGTCGCGACCGAGCAAATCTTCAATGTCAAGTTCGCGCAGATCATTCACAGTTACACGACCATGCGCAAGATCTGCAAGGCCCGGCAATGTTCTAATCGTCGCAGAAGTTGGACGAACCAATTCCAATATCTCATTGCGGCGACTGCGCGAAGCTGATGGAATGGCGAGTAGTAAGTCGGCGACGTCCAGCTTCTCAATGAGCTTGTCGAGCTTCGCTGGAGCATAAATCTTCTTGCCGTTGAGCACGCTGCCCTGAAGCGTCACATCATCGTCGACAAAGCCAACGACATGCATCTCATCGCTATTCGCCAAGCCAGCAGCCAACTGGCGCCCCGCGGACCCAGCGCCATAGATTAGGATCCTGCGCTGAGCCCCTTGTTTTAGTGCGGCAAGATATCCACCACCCAACCAGTAGTGGGTCAATGTGCGCGAGGCGCCGATGGCAAGGAAAAGGAGCAGCGGCTGTGCAATGCCTACGGTCCGCGGGATGCCCGAGATGCCAACAACAGAGAAGATCAAGGCATAAGCAGCTCCATATACCGCGCAAGCGCGCAGCACCGCCGTTAGCGCCCCCCACCCCGCATGCCGGAAAATAGCTCTGTACAGCCCGAACGTAATGAACAAGGGGATCGCCAGGGCAAGCGCCCCAACATAGGAAAGCCATTGAGTCCCAACTGGAACAACCCAGCGATCCAGCCTCAGAAAATAGGCAATCGCGACGGTCGCGATACAAAGCAACGCATCAACTGTGAGAGCAATGCCTCGCTTATTCGCACGAGAGAGATTGAGAACGGATTTGGCTAGCCGGGTTTGCACGGTCATATTTCCCATCTGCGGCGCACTTAGAAGATGGCGAGCAAAAGTGCAAACCCCTACCCAAGGCGTAATACAACAACAACCAATCGGCTTATCCTGCAATAACATCCCCTTCCCTAATTGAAGCTTTTCTGTCATATCAATGCCGAACAAGCTTCAATAGGGGCCACCATGCCACAAACTGATTCAATTCCCGCGACAAGCGAAGCCGATCGCATTGGTCAGCTGGCGGAAACCGGCGAGCGGATGATTGATCGGTTGCGGCAAAAGGCGTTTCTACCGGAATCGCGCAAAGGCCTGCTCGTCCGCTATGGCATTGCGGAGGCAGCACAGCATTTGGGCTGTTCGACCAATCGGATTCGTATGGCGGAGGAAGATGGGCGGTTGCCCCCTCCCCAGCCTTCTGAAAATGGGCGGCGGCCTGGCTATAGCATCGATGATCTGCTGACGATGCGGGCAGTGCTAGGCGCCTCCCCTGCCCGCGATACCGATGATAAGCCCGCCATCATCGCGGTTCAGAATTTCAAAGGTGGTGTCGGAAAGTCGACGGTCACCACGCACCTCGCCCATTATTTTGCGGTGCAGGGTTACAAGGTGCTGGTCGTAGATTGCGACAGCCAAGCGACGACGACCACGCTCTTCGGTTTCAACCCCCATTTCAACATCAGCCGCGAAGAGACGCTGTATCCCTATCTCTCGATCGATCCGACGCAGGCCGATCTTCTCTATGCAGTGAAGCCCACGCCTTGGCCCAATGTTGATCTGATCCCGTCGAATCTTGAGCTGTTTGACGTTGAATATGAGCTGGCAGCATCAGGCGCGGATGGAACCAGCGTGCTGGCGACGCGGTTTCGGAAGTTGAAGCAAGGCCTAGCTGATCTCGCGCGAGGCTATGACATAGTCCTGCTCGATCCGCCCCCTGCCCTTGGCACGATCAGCTTGGCGGTGATGCAAGCGGCCAATGCTTTGCTTGTTCCTTTGGCTGCGACGACCCCGGATTTCTGTTCGACCGTCCAATTTCTGTCGATGATGGATCAAGTCATCCATCAGCTCCGCTCTGCCGGGATCAGCGTCGATTATGATTTCTGCCGCCTGATCTGTTCGAAATTTGACGCGAACGATCCAAGCCATGCGATGGTGCAGCAAATCATGGAGCAGACCTTTGGCCCTGCTCTCCTCCCCGTCCCCATCCTTGAAAGCGCTGAGATCAGCCATGCATCGCTGCGCATGATGACCGTTTATGAGCTGGATCGGCCGATCGGCACTGCAAAGACCCACAAACGCTGCCGATCCAACCTCGATGAAGCCATGGCGCAGGTCGAACAACTGGTCCGCCGGGGATGGGGCCGCCCTGCCCTCTTAAGGGAGATGGGGGATGCTGCATGACTATAGCCTTGAGGCTATGGACATCATATAGCTTTAGGGCTATATAGATGGAGTGGGAAATCCTGCTGCATGAGGAATTTGCCGAAGAGGCGGCTCAACTGCCTGTTGCGGTGGCTGAAACGCTTGCCGCCAAGGCCAACCTGCTTCGGCGAGATGGACCAAGCTTGGGCGCCCGCATGCAGATACGCTGGCCGGATCGCGTTTTAGCAACATGAAGGAGTTGCGCTTCTCGGCGGACAGTGGCGTTTGGCGGGTCGCCTATGCTTTTGATCCTGTGCGACGGGCAATCATTCTCGTAGCCGGCGACAAGGCAGGGGTTTCACAGCGCCGTTTCTATGATGCGCTGATCGCCAAAGCAGATCGGCGTTTCGCCGGGCATCTCGAAACTTTGGAAGGGTAAGGACATGGCAAGCAAAGCGAAGCTGGCGCAACCACCTAAACGGTCCGTGATCGGCAAAACGCTCGATGAGTTTATTGCCGAAATGCCGCCTGCAAGTCAGGAGAGAGTTCGCGCACAAACCGCTGTCTTGATGCGCCAGGTCGATGGCCTTCAACAGCTGCGTAAAATTGCAGAAAAGAGCCAAACGCAGGTGGCTGAGAAGCTTGGCATCAAACAGCCGTCGGTCGTGAAGATGGAGAAGCAAGCCGACCTTTATATCTCCACCTTGCGTAAATATGTGGCCGCAGCGGGTGGCAAACTGACGCTAATGGTCGATTTCCCTAATGTTGGATCCTTTGAAATCAAAGGATTGGGCGATTTGATCGAAGGACCGGAAGAACTGTGACTCCGGAACGAGAAAGGCCAAATTCTGGTGAAAATGAACAAGGCTAACCAAATGGGGCGATTTTTTGCGCCCATCTGGTCACTTTTTTGTTGCATTGTAGGAAATATCTTGTTTTGTTCTTTTGTAGAACGGAGACTCATATGACCAAGAAGCAAAGTGACTATCTCGCCGATCTTCTGGCAAATGATGGCGGAGCAAAGCCGCTGGACGAAGCTGAGCGTGCCCCCCTGCCCTCGCCTATGGCTGATCGCGCGAACGACCGCCCGCGCGGCATGACTTTGCTCAATCGAGAGTCTGCCATTGCCCGTGTCGCGTCCGGCGAGGTGCGCCAAGTCACTCAATTGCTGCTTGATCCGGCGCGGGTGCGCATCTGGCCAGGCAATGCCCGCGTCTATGCCCATTTGACAGAAGACAGCTGCCGAGAGCTTATTGATTCGATTCTGGCGGAAGGCGGGCAGAAAGTGCCTGCTGTGGTCCGCCGCGTCGATGGTGATCCGGATCACGACTATGAAGTGATTGCCGGCACGCGCCGTCATTGGTCGATCAGCTGGCTACGCGCCAACAATTATCCTGACATGGTCTTCCTGGCGCAGGTTCAAGCGCTGGATGATGAAAGCGCTTTCCGCCTCGCCGATCTTGAAAATCGCGCGCGCAAAGATGTGTCAGATCTTGAACGCGCGCGCAATTATGCCGCAGCGCTCGATGCTCATTATGGCGGCAGGCAGAGGCGGATGGCAGAGCGGCTGAAGGTGCATGAAAGCTGGCTTTCTCGCATGTTGAAAGTGGCGCGCTTACCGGACGTCGTGGTTGAGGCTTTTGCAAGCCCAGAGGATATTCAAGTCAAGCCCGCCTACCCTCTTGCGGTTTTCTGTGCCGATGATGAGACGCGTCCCCTCGCGATCAAACGCGCGCATATCTTGTGCGATGTGCAAGTTGCACGGCGCAGCGCAGGCCGTCCGTCGCTTGGGAGTGCGGATGTAATCCGTCAATTGCTCAATGGCCCAGATCAGGCGCTACCGCCCTCTCCTGCCCCTTATAGCGTCGAGAGCCGCCATGGCCGCACGATGGTCTCGCTCGCCAGCCAGAACCGACAGGGATTGACCTTGCGCCTCCATGCTGGGTCTGGTGCCAGCACTGACGAGTTGGCGGTGGCTGTGCGCGATCTGCTGACGCAGTTGGAAGCTGATGGAAAAGGCCTGCAAGCGTGATCGGATTGGCGCTCAGAAAAACTTTCCCCGGGGAAAGTTTTTCAAAATGCGACACCCTCCGGTTGCTGCGTGCGGGCGCCGTTTGGCTCCTCCTCCTTCGCGCCTTCGCGCCTTGCCGAAGGCAAGTTTATCCTGAGCTTGCCGATGGGGGTCAGTCCATTCCCATGCTAGGGAGCGCTCAAAGACCTGAACTTAGTTTCACGCGAAGACGTGAAGACGCTAAGAAAGTGGCGGCTTTACAACAATCTACGAAGGTAGTTGGCTTGAGTTGTCTCAAAAACTTTCCCCGGGGAAAGTT
>DLOX01000047.1:13515-16083 GCA_002478575.1 Sphingomonadales bacterium UBA7473
AAACTTTCCCCGGGGAAAGTTTTATGATTCCGCAGAAAAGCCGCGCTAAAAGAGCGACACTCACGGGCGATCAATTTGACCTGTTCCTGCCCTATCTGACCGATCTTCCCTTGCGCGATCAGCGCGAGATGATGGAGCGGCCCTTCTTCAGCTTGGCCAAATCAAAACGATCCAAGCCCATCGATTATCGATCACCGGATGGCAAAATCTGGGTCCATGTTTCCGGCAACCCTGACTATGGCATGGCGACAATTTGGGACGCCGACATCCTTATCTATTGCGCCAGCATTTTGAACGACATGAAGCGGCGCGGCATCAATGATATTCCGCGCTCCATCAACATTATGCCTTATGACCTGTTGCGCTCGATCGACCGGCCAACCACGGGCCGCGCCTATGAGCTTTTGGGTCAATCGTTGGACAGGCTTGTCTCAACCACCGTCAAAACCAATATCCGCGCCGACAATCGCCGCGAAGCCACCTTCAGCTGGATTGATGGCTGGACGCAGTTGGTCGATGAAAAGACCGAGCGATCCAAGGGCATGACGATTGAGCTCAGCAATTGGTTCTACGAGGGCGTGATGATGACGGGCGGGGTGCTCGCGATTGAGCGCGCTTATTTCCGTATCACGGGCGGGCGCGAACGCTGGCTCTATAAAGTCGCGCGCAAACATGCTGGCGGCGCAGGGGAGGGGGGCTTTGCCATTTCCATGCCCACTCTGTTTGAAAAGAGCGGAGCGGAAGGTGATTATCGCCGGTTCAAATTTGAGATTGCAAAGATCGCCGCCAAGAATGCGCTGCCGGGCTATGCGCTTGAGCTGGAGCAACCTGCCGGCAAGAAGGAGCCGTCGTTGCGGATGCGGCGGCGTGATGGCGCTGAGCCTGCGGAGCCAGTGAAAGCAGCGCCGAGAGGGCAGGAGGCATCACCGCTCCATACGGTCGAGACGGCAACTCCCGCGCCCGGGCCTCTGATCGAAGGGGCGGTCAACGCCAAGGCTGCCATTCGCCAAGCCATTGCAGGCCTCACCCAAAAGGCCGTCGCTGGCTATATCACGGATACAACGCTTGAGCAGCTGCGTGAACAATGCCCAGGTTGGGATTATCAAACCCTCCATGCCGAGTTTAAGAGCTGGATCAACGGCGACGCCAAGCGCACGCCCGTCAACTATCAAGCCGCCTTCATCGGCTTCGTAAAGCGCCACCATGAGGCCAACAAACATTTGCTCCCAGGGCGGTAGAGCAGGGGCCTCCAATCACCAATCCGTTCCCGAAGTGTCGTGATAGGCTCCGTCGACACGGGTAGGGGACTTCGCTGCCGCATCAATTGAACGTTGTTCGAATCATTCAAGCCAGAAGTGATTCAAATGCCGACCCAAATTGCAGCCCAAGCATCAGCCATCGACACTTTAGGAACGAGCACCGTGCCTTTGGGAACGGATAGTCGACACTTTAGGAACAATTGCTTCGACATATTAGGAATGATTGGCCGACATATTGGGAACAGTCATTTCAGGTAAGATACTGAAATATATAGATATTATGAGAATAGGAGGGAGCTTAACTGTCAAACAGATTCAATAACTGCTTAATCTCAAGGACTCTCTTCTCGGGAAGATTAGAATCCAGAATGTCTGACAATCATATCGCTAGCCCTTGTCTGCCAAAGCCAACAGCGACCGGCCATAGCTTGTCTTTTCAAACAGCTTGCCGCGTGCTCTCAGCTGATCCTTGTCTATGAAGCCTTGAAGGTAAGCGATTTCTTCCAAGCATGCGATCTGAGTGCCTGTACGCTTTTGGATGACGCGGACGAACTCGCTGGCCTCCACAAGGCTATCATGCGTGCCTGTATCCAACCACGCATAGCCGCGGCCCATGCGTTCAACGAACAGGTCTCCAGCTTCCATATACATCCGGTTGAGATCGGTAATTTCGAGCTCACCCCGCGCAGACGGTTTCACTTGGCGCGCAAAATCCACCACACGATTGTCGTAGAAATAGAGGCCTGTCACGGCGAGATCTGACTTCGGGGCTTTGGGTTTTTCTTCGATGCTGATTGCGCGGCCCTCGCCATCAAGTTCCACCACGCCATAAGCTGTGGCATCCTCAACATGATAAGCAAAGACCGTTGCTCCATTGGTTCGTGCCCGAGCGCGCTTTAACAGCTCACCAAAGCCAGCACCGAAGAAGATGTTATCCCCGAGCACGAGTGCGGCAGGTTGATCACCGACAAAATCAGCGCCGATCAGGAAGGCCTGTGCCAGCCCCTCTGGCTTGGGCTGAATGGCATAGTCCATCTTCAAGCCCAGCTCACTGCCATCGCCAAACAGACGGCGATAATTGTCAATATATTCCGGCGAGGAGATGATCAGGATTTCCCGGATCCCCGCCAGCATCAGCGCCGACAGCGGATAATAGATCATCGGCTTGTCATAAATGGGCAGAAGCTGCTTGTTGATCGCGAGGGTTGCTGGGTGAAGCCGCGTGCCGCTGCCACCGGCCAAGATGATTCCGCGCATGGATAAGGTCCTTCGTTTATGAGAGCCGTTCGGCCAATATCGCCCCCACGGC
>DLOX01000296.1:0-469 GCA_002478575.1 Sphingomonadales bacterium UBA7473
CGGCTGAACATGGATTCGCCGAAAAAGGCTTTGCCCAAGCTGATGCCGTATAGGCCGCCGACGAGGGCCTGATCTTCCCAAACCTCAATCGAATGAGCAGAGCCGCGGTGGTGAAGCGCAACTACGGCCTCTTCAATTTCGCGATTTATCCATGTGGTCGGGCGGTCAGGCGCAGCTTCCGCACAAAGGCGGACGACTTCTCCGAACGCCTCATTGCGCGTGACAATGAACTGCCCGGACTTCAAGGTTTTGGAGAGCGAGCGCGATATGTGAAGCCGATCAAGCGGCAATATCCCGCGCTTCTTGGGCTCTACCCAAAAGACCGACTCCGCATCGCGATCATCGGCCATGGGGAAAATGCCCGCGCCATAGGCGCGGAGCAAAACATCAGGATCAAGCATAAGCCACCGCCTCGCATAAGGCGATGGCCAAGCAATTAGCCGACGATTTCTTCGGGCTTGAAGAAATA
>DLOX01000296.1:523-15273 GCA_002478575.1 Sphingomonadales bacterium UBA7473
ATTTCTTCGGGCTTGAAGAAATAAGCGATTTCAATCGCTGCATTTTCATCCGAATCCGAGCCATGAACCGAATTGGCTTCGATTGATTCGGCCAATTCCTTGCGGATGGTGCCAGGGGCAGCATTTTCAGGGTTGGTTGCACCCATGACGTCGCGATTGCGCTGCATTGCATTGTCACCTTCAAGCACCTGAACCACAACGGGACCAGACGTCATAAAGGCCACCAAGTCATTGAAGAAGGGACGTTCGCGGTGAACGGCGTAGAAACCTTCTGCTTGATCCTTGGTCATTTGGATGCGCTTCGAAGCGACGACGCGAAGGCCTGCTTCTTCGAGCATCTTCGTGACAGCGCCGGTCAAGTTGCGGCGTGTGGCATCGGGCTTAATGATTGAGAAGGTACGATTGGCGGCCATGACTGGTCGTCTCCATTTCAGATGAGGAAGGGAAAGTGATGGCCGCGCCTTTAAATGTTGCACCGCAAAAGAGCAAGAGGGGGTAGAGAGGCTTCGCCTAATACCACCACATTGCTCCGCCACTGAACGGAGTCCAAGCGCCAGCTTTGACGCCCGCAGCCGCAAGCCGATCAGACGTCCACACATTGCAAGTGGTGAAGAGCGAATATCGGCCCTTCGCTTCATAAAAGACATCAAGCGATCCATAGCCTGGCTGACGGATGGGATAACCATCAGGCCCAAGCGTCGCAAAACTGCTGATATCAGCGACAAGCTTGCGATACTCAGCGCGGCTGACGCGGATTGGCTTCGCACCGGGAAGCTCTGCAACGGCTTGAACATGATCGACATGCAGCAAAGATTGCCCGCTGCCAAAAAGCGCTGTGACCGCCGTGCCCGGTTTTACATCGGCCCAAGTCTCAGTTTCCAGATAGAAATCCCGATCCCCCCAGCCAAACAGCAAAAAATTGCCGGCTAAATCTGGGTCAGGCAGATCCGTGGGGCGAAAAGTCAGGCTCAGATCAATCCCATCGGCGGAAGCTGGCAAAAGGAGCCCTGTGTGATATCCATTAGAGACAATATGGATGGTCACGCTTTCGCCTTCCGGCGGCGCTTGCCAGCCATTGTTGGCGGGCAAAAGGCTGCCAATCAACGCCGCAACAAAATAGGTTGCGCTGAGGGCAGCAAAAGCAAGACCAATATGCTTGAACCAGCTTTTCATGCAGCAGCCATAGCTGGAAATATAGGGGAGAAGAAAGCCTGCTCAGCGCAGCCGATCGCGCGCTTCACCCCCTCGTTTGGACTCCAAGTGGCATCACTCAGTCGGCATATAATCGATTGACAAGATGCTTGATTGCAGACCGGCTTGGAAGGAAAAAATAGCCTCCACCTTTTAACGTCACATAGCTTTGGAGGCCTTTGACGGTCACTGGGCCAACCGGCGTGGGTATGGTAAAGCGCGTTGGTCGTTTCTCATCTTTTCTTCGGTCAGCTCCTATAAACGACCCTTCTTCGGCGAGCGGATTGCCGAGCAAGGGGTCGGCCTCGTCAGTCAATCCGTGGAAGGCGCGAGCGTTGATCCAATTGTTCTGCACAAATTCAAACTGCCGCTCCAAATCAGAGCATAGGGCAGCAAACAGCAGGCCTTTTTTGATGCCTCCTGTTCCTTCGGCATCATATTCATAGCTCCGTCCGCGCCGCAAAATGCGATGACGGTTCGTAATCTGCTGCTCTTCGCGGTCACCTGGCTCTAAACTGTCGCGCGGGTTTGTTCTCCTAATGTGGGAACCCAACGGGCAGGCAAGGCCGCGCGGATCATCGACGCCATATGAAAAGTCATTGTCGGGCGTTTTCGCGTCAGCTGGGCAACTTGGGGACTTCACCAAGGCAGTGCCATTTTTCCAACGACCGATGATCTTCGCAGAGACCCATTCGGCGTTGACTTTTCGGCCAATTAGCTCAGATAGACGAGGATATTGCTTCCTCAGCTTTGCCGCCGTGCGCGTCATCGCAGTTTCAAATTTCTCGACATCTTGATCCAGCTGCCGGAGCACAAGAAAGCTGCCATTGCGTCCGAAATCGCGCGCATCTGGATTTGAAGTGCGGTTCCCGAAATAGGGGAAACGGTTGGGCTTGCTTTCAGCAACCGTCGGCAAGTTACTGCACGGATCAAGATGGGGGCTGACCGTTACGGGCGGCGAAACATAGCCTTGGTCGTTCTGATATCCGAGGAGAAACTCTCCAGGCGCAACATAGTCCCGCTCGGGCACGGCCTTCTGTGCACAGCGTGTGCCCCGAATTACGGGCTGCGATATCCCATCTCGAAATCCGAAATGTTCGAAGTCTAGGGTAAGTCCTTCCTCTTTATGGTGTACAGGCTGACACGGCACATGATGGACAACCGTGAAACCTGCATTCTCCATGTGGACGCGGTGCAGCCTCACGCATTCGGCCATGCCATGTTCAGGGTCATAACCACTCGCCGGTTCATTGTGATATATGACGAGCGCTGCTTCCACTCGTCGCGTCTCATCTTCAGGTAAATCAGCCTCATTGGCATCAGACCAACGCCATTGACGAGAAAGATCATCACCCAGAATGCGGTGGCGCCCGCGCATGCCCATGCGAAACACTGCGGGAAGCTCTTCTAGCCCTTCTCCTTCGACCAGGCCCGCCTTTTCAAGGCCCGCTGCCGTAAATCCAACAACAAGAGCAGGTTCAACCTCTGAGACCTCTCCAAACGAAATCCGCCCCGGCGGCATATTGCCTCCGTTGGGATTGTCTGGATAGTCCGACACTGACTTGAGCCATTCGGCCAGCCGTTCGCGATCCTCTGGCAAACGCAGCAGCAATGTGCTTGCATATAGCTTCTTGCCAAATCCACTGAAGATAAGGCTCTGCGCCTCAAAGGTTTCCAGTTCCATGACTTCGCGTTGCGCTGATCCGAAATTGGAAAGCCAACGGCGCGCATCGGTATCATTGGCGGCGCGCGCAAGGCCATCTTCAATCATCGCATTGCGATGGATCTGTTTCATCGTCAGCTCGGGGAACCGGCTGTACCAAACCCGTGTCACCCGCTGCTGGCCGCGCACCCACCGCTTGAACCTATCGCCATCCTTTGCGCCGTCGAGCACCAAATAAGAGGTTGGAGGAAAGCCCACGCCATGGCTCCAAGCCGCCGTTTGCCCTTCATGAGCCCGGGTGATGAAATCCTCTAAGTAGCTTTCCCAGCTGCCATCATAGTTGGAAAGAAACACAAATTGCTTCGTGCCTTTAACGCGGAACCAGCGGGCCTTGTGGATGGTTCCCATCGTCAAAACAAAGCCGGGGCGGAACCAGTAGGTTACCGTCTGTTTGATGCCCCACATGACAAAGGCAAAGCTTAGCTTTCGGATCAATCCTGGCTTTAGCGGCATAACGGCGATGATATGATTCTGCTCAATCCCGCGTGCGTCTTCCTTGGCTGCAATCTGCCGAACATGGCCATAATCAGCAATACGCTCATCGCTGATATCTGTGCGTTCTTTGCAGCGAATGAGCAGTACGAACAGCCCAGCCAATGCTGCAAAGATCAAGAAGGCAGTTGCCAGTCCCCCGACCAACAGGGTCGAGATTTCCCAATTATGGGTGTAAATCCCGCTGAGCAGGGAAAGCAGAGCCGAAGGGAGCCCCAAAAGCGCGTTCCAAAACCAATGTCCTACAGCGACGAATTTTCCCTCTACCAGAAGCCGCTCAAGCAGCAGAAGCTTGATCTCGACCGCGTCACGCCACTGCCCAAGCGTACCGAAGAATGAGGTGAAACCTTCCGGATTGAGCCAGCGAAGCAATGAGTAACCCGAAAGCACCCACGTGAGGAGGAATGAAACGACAAAGGCTCGCGAGTCCGTGGCACGAAGCATTGGCCCTAGTGGCTGATAGATGGTCTTCGGCGGTTGCCAATCGGCAATGTTCAGGCGCTTGCGGCTAGGGCGCACGATTGCCGTCCGCAAGTCCGCATCCAAGCTCTCCATAAGCTCCTTATATTCCTCGGGGAGCTCCAGATAGGGATCGCCTTTAAGCGTTCGACGAATGCGGTTGAGCACTTGCATGGCACGCATTCCGCGGTGAAGCTTGCCATTCTTCCCAAGATAAAGGTCCACGAGTGTGCGGGCAGCAACGAACAGCCGATGTTGGCGATCAATGTCCTTCGTGGAAAGTTCAGAAAGGCCGTCGAAATGAAGTCCGGTCGCGCCCCAAGGCTTGCGATGCAGATGATGGATACCGCTATAAAGAAGCTCAGCGGCCTCGTCGGCAGTCGCGGGCTGGTGACCATCTGCCGTACAAAAGGCCAATATGGGCGACAGCCACGCAAGACTTGCAAGTGCGAGCTTATGCAGCACCACTTGCTCATCTCCATCGCCATTAATCTCAACAATAAGGATGGACGCGTCTGAGCCTGCATCTTGCTCAATGACGTTGATCGAAGCGAAACTGACGATGCCGGTGTCGGTCAGGGTTTTCGCATATTCGGCATGCATTGGATTTCCGACCTTATCCAGTGCCTCCTCAACGTCTTTGCGTGCAACACCTTCCCGAACAGGAAGAGCAATCACCATCAAGGCGCGCTTCGCAGTCGGATGGCGGTAGGTCATTTTGCATTGCACAGGGAAAGGCCCCGCGCGCAGCATGCGGCCTGCCTTTCCTTCGGCAAGTTGAACATCGGGACGCGCCAACAAGGCTGCAAAGACTTCCGTGATTTGAACGAGGGCCATTTGTGCGCCCATGCAATCATGGGGGCCATAGCCAAAGATAAGGGCGGCAGCTTTGTGGGGATCACGCCGTTCGTCGAGTGGCATGCGACGATCACGCAAGGCGGATAAGATCGACACAAGCATGATGCTTCCTGACCGAATCCGAGCAGGGCTTCCTCGTTCGCGCAATATTTCGCCGCCGTCAGGGCTCCAGCGCCAGATCCCGGGTGACAAGGCCGGATTGCGCCGCGCTGCTTGGAGCAACACTGACTCCAAGTCATGAAGCGCCGCCTTTTCACTTGCCTCATCCCCTGACTTGCGGGTTTCCGCCAAGGTCAAAGCCGCGGCCTTGGCCCGCTCCATGAGGCGCGGTTTCTTGAGAAGTTCCTCGAGAATATTGCCCGCCGCCAATGTGTTGGTTGGCACGAAGCCCGTGGCCAATCCGATGATTGTTGCGCGGACGAGCTTCGCGTCCATTTTTTCTATGATGAGCAAGCGATAAAGTAAGGTGGCGTTTGAGCGGAATGTGACCTTTTCAGCATCGGGCTTTGCGGCATATTCGTGCCGATACTCATTTCGCTTCGTACGATCGATTGCATCGTCAATCAGGCTGTGCAGATGCGCTGCACCTATGCGTCCTTGTTTCCCAATTGTTGGATCGCCTGTGGGGTCGCCAAATAGGAGCATAGAAAGCGCAATGCCCCATTCTCCAAAGGCGTCTGGATCGTGCGGGTCTAGGCCCATGTATCGGCAGCAGACTTCGGTTGCGGTGCGGGTAATCAGATCGCGGCAAACATCAATTTCACCACCCCCAGCATCAAGCAGCGCATTCGCAATGTCTTGTGTGCATTTGCGGATGCGGATGAGATCATTCTCAAGAAGGTCTCGGTCGCCCAACTGATTCCATATGGAAGACCGCAGCTGATCATGATCAGGACCGTCCAAGCCAAGCACACCTTGAACGCCGCCACCCAGCTCTTGCATCTCCGGCCCATAAACGACTGGGAAGGCACCTTGGCTATTCGACAGAACCGTTTTTACGTCCTCATAGCGACTGATGAGGACAAGCCGACCAAAGCACGCCACGGGCCAGAAGGTTCGCAAAAAAGCAAAGACAATTGGCAGGAATGTCCGAAAAACCGTTCGGGAAAGCCGCTGAAACATCCAGTTTTTGTTGACCAAACTGTCAAAATCAAAAGCATCGAGTGGCTTGTGGGCGAGACTTTCAGCTTGAGCTTCGGCCTGTGCAGCATTCACTTTCTCAAACCATTTGAGCCAAGCCATTCGTCTGTCCCCCATCAATAGGCGCTACCCCGCTTCGGCCAGCGCAATTCCCTGCTTTAGAAAGTCATTCCAGCGCCGCTCTCGAAACGGCAGCCAATCCACATCACTAGGAAGGAACCCAGGCTTGGCTTCATAGAGTTTCGCCAGCGCCTTCTTGGCGGCGCTCAGATTGCCACTTCGAACCAAAGCATTCACTTTAACGACATGCGCATAAAAATAGGCCGCTCGGCGTGCGATGGCATGGTCTGCATGGCGAATTGCGTCTGTCCATTGCTCCATCATCAGATAAGACACGGCCATTTCGCCCAAGACATAGAAATTCTGAGTATCAAGCGGGCTGAGCCGCAGCGCCTGCCTTAGCGGCTCAAGTGCGCTCTTAGGATCTCCGGTAAGATAATAGTTGCTTCCCAATTGCGCATGAGCACGGGCTAGGCTTGGATTGAGCCGCAAGGCTTCAACAAAAAGCCCTTCGGCATTTTCATGGTTCCGCAACCACATCTCAGCCATCCCGGCCAGCATATAGGCTCGCCCGTCGTAGTTATCGGCGGCAATGGCACGCTGCGCCAATCCTCGCATCTCGCGCATCGATGCTTCATCGCGCCGTCCAGACCATGTATCCCAGGCCTTAGCAAAGCAGGCTTGGATGAGAACGTCAGCCGAGTTGGGACGTTCCTCTAACGCTCGAGCGAGCAACTCGCGCGCGATCTGCGCGTCATGCTTCGTAAGACGATTCAAATGCCAGCGAGCGCGCCAGACTTGCTCGTTGAAGTTGAGCTCTTCGACATTGCGATTGATAACGCGGCTTTGCTGTTCAGTGTCAATTCGCGCATCGAGCGTGCCTACCAAGTCATGGGCAACCTCCTCTAGCGCCAACTGCGTTACCCCGTCCGGCAAGGCCAGCCGTTCGGACCAAAGCATCTGCCCCGTTTGGCCATCCAGCAAAGTGAGGTTAAGCGAAAGCGTCTTTGCCCTTTGCGCAAGCTGGCCGCGCAGCACATAGGCAGCACCAATCAGCCCGCCAATCGCGAGAGCATCTAAATTGCGGTGCGAAAGTTCCGCCATTGTCGACGGTGCAATGATGGGCAGCCAGCGGAGCCGAGAGAGGCGCTCGACCAAATCCTCGGTCATGCCTTCTGCCCAAATGTCGCCATCAGGCTCTGCACTGGCATTGATGAAAGGGAGGATGGCGAGAGCCGGCTTACCCCCAAACCCCGGAGCAGGCTTTGCCAGATCGACGATCGCTTTTGGTAAAGGAGGCGTCTCAGCCGCTTCTGCTGGCGCTGGAAAATTCCGCTGCCGCTCCTCTCGCAGCCATTCTTCAAAACCATCCTCTCCAGCTATATCAAAGCCTTCCAGGAAAACGGCCCCTTGGTCACGGTCCCGATGGTCTATTTCGAAGTGCTTCAAGTCGAGCCGGACCCGATCACGATCAGCAATGACCAACTCGCCAAATGACGCAGGCAAAGCCGTGCGCAGGGCAGATAGCTCGCGGCGAAGACTTTGCTGCGCCTGAGCGGTTTGGCGGCTGCCCCACAGCCGGTCCTGCAACCAGCTTCGTGTCCGCTCTCCGCCAGGTGCTGTGCTCAGCATTGCCAGCAACGCCATTCCTTTCCGACTGGGAATGTTGATGCGCTGGCCGTCAGAACCAAACAAACGAAACACCCCCCACAGGCACAATTTCAAGTGCACACTGACCCCCAAACATCTTTTCTTGCCCGAGGACAGTTAAACGGCACGAAAGGCGGCAGCACAAGTGCATTATTCACGGAGAACGAACGCTGCTTTCACGGGGCGCTAGTGCTTTAGTCGGATTGCCTGCCTCAGCTTATGATTCCAAGAACGATCCCGAAAGGGAAGCCAATCAACAAAGTCTTCTGTGAATTTGCACTTCAGATCGTAGAGATCTGCCAGTGCAATTAGAGCCTCATCATGACGCCCTAGTTCGTTCAGTGCGCAAATTCTTACGACATGTGCATACCAATAGCCTGATCGGCGCATCAATGCCTGGCGCGCAAAGGCCAACGCCTCAGTTGGGTTGTCCAACATAAGCCATGCCATTCCAATTTCCGTCAGGACCAGAAAGAGCTGCTGGTCATGAGGGCTCAGCCGAGTGGCTTTAGCCATCATCTCAATTCCCTCTTGCGGCCTGCCATCGAGATACAAAACGCTGCCGAGCTGCGCGAAGGCATGAAAGCTGCTTGGGTTTAGAAAGATTGCGTGTCGCAAATGAGCTTCTGCTTCGTCAGTGCGGCCGAGCCAACATTCGGCCGCGCCTGCCAAGAATTGACCTCGACTATCCAACGCCTCCATCTGGATCGCATGCTTTGCAAGGGAGAGCCCGCGGCGAATTTCATCCTGGTTGCCGCGTTTTCCCCAAACACTAAACAACATGCTCCAAGCCCGATTTAAATGAGCTTCTGCTGATTTTGGTTCGTGGTTTATTGCCTTCTCAAAAAGGTCTTGAGCGTGGCGCAAATGATTCGGCGAGAAGCGATGATGATGCCAACGACCAAGCCATATCAGGTCAGTAACGGCCAAATCCTCAGGGGTTTTGGATAAAGCCCTTCGCTGCTCTTGGTGATCAACATGGGCTTCCAAGGATGCGGTCAACCCAAAGACCATTTCGTGCAGCATCTCTTCGTTCATTGGATTGGGCAGTTGAATGATGTTGTTCCAGAGTATTTGCCCCCTATCTGCCTCCAGCAATCGCGCATTGAACCGCAATTTGCCGAAACCCCTTTGAATTGAGCTGCGCAACAAATATCGCGCACCGAGACTTGTTAGGTCTTTGCTATCTCCACCGATGGAGAAGACTGATCCTCGCGCAATGACTGGCAGCCACCGCAACCTTGAAATGCGATCAATCAAGTCTTCGGTTAAGCCCGCGCATAGCGGTTCCAGTTCAGAGTCACCTGTGGCGTTGGTGATGGGCATAATGGCAAGTGCAGGCCTGCCATCAAACTCCATTTCGGGGACAATGGCCGGAGCCTCAACATCCTGCGAGATCAGCGGTCGGCGCATATTCCGTAGCCAAACGTCGAACGCTTCCTCACCAGGTATTTCAATGCCTTCGAGAAAAAGGCCGTTTGGGATTGGCCAATTCGGAACCAAGGTAAGTGCTTGAGGCGACAATCGTATCCTGTCAGCATCTGCGTGGAGACTATCCCCCAAGAGCTGCTTGAGTGTAATGAGCTCTCGTCTCAGGCTTTGTTGCGCCTGAGACCGCCCACGAGAACCCCAAAGATGGGCTTGCAACCAACTGCGCGTCCGCTCCCTAGTGGGCGAAGTCGCCAGCATGGCGAGCATGACAAGTCCTTTGCGGCTCGAGAATGAAACGTCGTTTCCGTCGCCACTCTCTAACTTAAGACCTCCACTCAGCCCCAATCTGATCAAAATCTACCCCCTAGCCGAGCACCGCCCTGTGCTAATTCACGCCTTTTTTCACGTTTTGCAAACGCCGTTTTCACGATGACGGGACGGTTAGACAGTAAATGTGATTTCATCTCGGAGGGGCAAGTCGAGTCAAGGGGGCAAAAAGCTATGCAGAATGGAAAATTCGGATCGCCAAATCCACCCGTCTCGCGCGGCAATGCTAAGTTGGCAACGCTGCTGAGCGTCATGGCGGCATTGCAGGGCTGCACAACTTCGCTCAAATCGGTGGCTGATCCGGGTGCCGGGGCAGACGTGCCCGGCTTTGGGTATCGCTTGCCCTATCGTTCGGTCACAGCAGTTGTAGATCTTCGACTGACAAAGTGTAAGACTAATCTTGATTCTGGATTGACAGAAATTGAATTTGCCGCGGACGTAAAGCTTGAAGAGTCGCTTGTAGAAGGCGAGCGGATCGTAATCGACTATCAGCAGATAGCAAAACCGTTCAAAACTGGAAATCTCAAAGCGACTTTCTGGGCGATTGGGGAAGGCGCCGCTGCCCGCCAGTCGGCTCTTCTGAAATCTATAAACGTTGAGACAAAGGGCGAAGAGGTTGCGGCTATAAGCGCGGCCATTTCCGCGTTCGGAAATATTGCTTCGATGGCTGCAAAAATTGCCTTTCCTGTCGGAGCGGACACAAAGTCCGACAAGAAGGACTTGGTCGACCCCACTATTGCCTGTGAGAAGCAAATCGATTTGGATTTGCGTCGATTTGAGGAAGCGCAAACACGGCTGCAGGAGATTACCGGAAAGCTAGAAGACTTAACTCGCAGGGTGGCTAGCCTAAGTCTGATCATCGTAAATGGCGAAGTTCCAGCACCTATTGCGGAAGAGCTGGCCAAACTCAAGGTTGACGCCCAAAAGATTGAATCGCAGCGTGTCGAGCAAACGAAGGCCATTTTGGCCTTTGAACCTCTCCTGACTTTCACTCAAACCTATAAGCTTGACGACTTTTTGATCGATCCAGATGATCCTTTGCAGGCTCGGATTGGGTTGGAATTTGACGCGGAGCGGTTCAAGAAATTCATTAAGAAGCATGTGACGATCGACGTTAGCAAGTGCGACCTCGATTTTGTTGCCTCAAGCTGTAACGAGCAAGCAGCGATTAATAGAATCGTTCAACCGGTTAAGTTGGTCGCGGTTTTCCGTTCGTTGGGCCCGGGTGGCATACCAGTCAACGTGACGCCGATCAGGCGGGATAGCGTCGGCTATCAGGGAATAGTCTACCGGACACCCGTTCCAGTCTCGGTGGCGATTTTCAAGGAAGGCGAATTTAAGGGCAAGCCCATTGCCAAGCTTTTCACGAATATGCCGCAGCTTGGACCGATTGGTCGCCTTCCACTCCGCAATAGATTTGGCGAGCACAACATCTTGGCAGCAAACTTTGCGCAAGACGGCGCACTGGTGGATTTCGAGTTCAAGGCGCAAGCGGCGTCAGGAGTGGAGGCCTTGAAGGCGGCGCAATCTGCTACTGAAGGACTAAAATCAAATTTCGACGTTTGGCAATCAGCCAAAGCCGCACGCCAAGCGGCAAAAGAATCAACTGAGATTGACGGGATCAAGAAGCAAGTCGATCTCCTGAAGGCTCAGAAGGACTTGGTTGATTTGCAAACTATTCCTTCAGCAGAGGCGTCCGCCCGCGATGCGGAGTTGGAAAGCCTTAGACACAGGCTGGCCGTCGCCGAACTAGAGGCCAAGATCAAAACGCTCAAGGATCAATAATCGTGGAGAGCTTTGCGGCTATACCTTTCCCCCTATCTGGCAGGGAGGTGCCGTCGGCTTCCGGCCCAAAATTCTACGCGGCAGGCTTTAAGGAGCAGTACCTGGAACCGCAACTCAGTACCAACCTGTGCTGGGCGGCCGTTTCCTTCCTCGTCTCACGTGCATTGGGTTGTAACTTTGGAAGTCAATTTGAAATTGTTGAGCACGTTCTAAATGGATATCATGACAATCCGATCGGACTGGACCGGGCTCTCTCTTCCATAAACGTCATAGTTGATCAAAATATGAGCTGGACGTTTTCTAAAGACAAAATAAATTATGCGATCCAAGAAAATCTATTAGTTTGCGTTCAAGTAAAATGGAGAATTGAGACGGTCGGACATGCGCTGTGCGTTGTTGGATATTATATCAATTCTCGAAAAGAGCGAATCTTGATCGTCTATAATCCAAGCGAAAATCTTGGTGATCTTGGCCATCTGGAGTATATCCCAATGGACACTCTTCCGCAGTATCGCGAAGGAACATCTTCGGGACAAAGTGGAACTTGGAGTTTGATATTTGTTCCAACTGGGTGCGTTGGTCATGCCGCTTAATCCAGTTGTTCACACCCGCTCTGCTCTTTTGATTGCGCAAGATCAGGTCATCGAAGTCTGCTCCAGAACAGCCGATACTTGGCAGCTTGCCAGCGATGGGCGCGGTGTTCTGGGCATGATCCCGACATATTGTTTTCCCGCCAAACGGCTCGCAAAGAACGAGTGGAACAAGGGCTGGCGCAGTGGCTGGCGTTACTATTGGACTCATCCCGAAATTGAATGGGGCATAATCATCGACATAAGGTCGAAGCGGCGTAAAGGCGCGCAGCTTGCGTCGATCGTGACCAGTCCCTTTGTGGCCAAGCAATGGGAAAAACTGCAAAATATTGAAAAGGAATTCTCGACAAGCCGTCGCCGCTATCGCCCGCGATACCTTAGGCTGCCGTGGATTAATCTCGAGGCGATTTGGTTGAACACGGACAGCCTTCGGGTTCCAGATAAATTCTATGACGTGACGGAACAGCTTCAGAACGAGGAATTTCGAAGGGCGGCTGTTTCGCGCGCAAAAGCTCTTCTGATGCCGAGGACCGGGAGGTGACCTCTGCTCCCTTCCTCTTCATCCGGACGGTGTTGATCCGCGATTGGCGTTTTTTGTTCGTTACCATGGCGTCTTGCGTGGTGGCGGCAACCGTCGCGACTTTTCAGTTTTCGGTTTACAATAGCTTCCGCTTGGCAAGCGCAGTGGTGCCGCGGGCACTGGCAGCGGATTTCTGGGTCAAGGCCTCCAGCGTCGAGTGCTTCGATTTCCCAGCGCCTTTTCCCGAGGATTATGGCGCGGCGCTCTCTCGTTACGTGCCCGATGCTATGATGCGGCGCGTGGTTTTTGGTTTTGCGCCTTGGCGCTCGCCAACCGGCAATCGGGGCAATGTGGCTCTGGTTGGCGTCGAAGGTCTTGGGATTAGTCCTACGGGTTTTGTTGCAAATGACAGCGATCTCGGGCGGCTGAACATCTCGCGCGATAAGAACAGCTTCGTTCAGGCCAGCATTGGCGAGCAAACCCTCACTCTTGAGGACACCGTTGATACATTGCCCACTTATCTGGGGGCACCTTATGTGCTCACGGACTTTGAAACAGCGCGCGGATTGCTTCGGATGGATCCAAGCGCTGTTGCCTTCTTGGCAGGGAATTTCAAAGGCGAGCGCCCGACCGATTTTGAAGCGCAAGCCAGTCGTGCCGCTCTTCATTTCCCAGACGTAGCCATCACCAGTGCCGACGATTTTGCGGCAAGTTCAATCGATTATTGGCAGAATAAGACTGGCGCAGGCTTGGCCATCGGGCTGGCCGCGGTTCTTGCTCTGCTTTTGATGATCCTGCTGCTTGCCAATGGCGTCTTACGATTCACTCAACGTTACTATGCGGACCTCCTCTCCTTGCTTGGGCATGGGGCAAACAGCCGAGATATTGCGATGATTGTAACTGGCGTAGCGCTTGCGATTGCACTCGTGACGCTTGGCGCAACGTCGGTCATTACGCCTGTGATCGTCTTGCTGTTCAAACCGCTTCTGCCGTGGACAGCTTTTGCACTGACCGACTTGGTTGCACCTCTTGCAGGCATCTTGGCCGCACTGGGTGTCGCGATCATATCTGCGCGCAAAGCCATCGCCGATCTTGGCCCAGAAGCTGTGTTCAGAAGCTGATGACGCGCATTCGAACCCTGTTCCCGCTACTTGCGCTTGCCACAGCGGGGTGTGACCTCGCCAGTGGCGCAACCCAAAGCTCAGCACCACAAAATGTCGCACGACCCGAATATCTGGCAACGGCGGTTGGCAGAGTCGATAGCGAAAGCGAAGCTCGTCAATTGGTTGCCTCGGCAGACGGTGTCATCCGAAAGCTTCATGTCCAGCGCGGACAACGGGTCGAAGTCGGGCAGCTTTTGCTTTCCGTTGATTGTTCTCCCCGCGATGCAGCGGCGATGGCACGATCTGCTGAAGCTGACCGCCTTCATGCGGCGGCGGACACGGTTCTCGCTGGAGCACGTGGGCAAGAAATAGAGGCGGCACTTCAAAATGTAAAAGGCGCAGAAGCCGTTCGCGCAGATGCCGCTGATCGCTTGTCCCAAGCGCAATTGCTGGTCGATGATGGTTTCATTTCGCGGCGGGAACTGGCAGCTCGCGAAAATGCGCTGACAAGCGCAGATGCCGCGTTGCAAGCAGCGCAGGCCAAAGCGTCTTTGGTGATTGCGGGTCCCCGTCAATCTGAGCGGAGAGAAGCGCTTTCGGCTGCGCGAGCCGCCAAAGGAGAAGCCCGCGCCGCGAACGCTCTGGCGTCGCAATGCGATCTCAGAAGCCCAATAGCGGGCGAGGTGCTGCAGATTTTCCGGCGCGAAGGCGAGTTTTCTGGAGCAAGCCAAGGTACGGCGCTGATCGCTGTAGGTGACATGGCCAACCTTATCGTTCGAGCGGAGATAAATGAACGAGATGCTGCGCTCGTCAACGCAGGCCAAGCAGCCGACATTTGGATCGAAGGGCAAGACAGGCGCTGGAGTGGGCGCGTTGGAACTTTGGCTCAAGTCATGGGACGACGGAGCGCCCGGTCGCTGGACCCGACCGACCGGTTTGATCGCGATGTGCGCGAAGCCTTCATCACCTTCGATGGCCCTTTGCCGCCAGCGCTTGTGGGCCTTCGCGTCATGGTTGGGGTGCGCCGGTGATCGCGACTGAACCCCTTGCAGCATCTTTGTTTCACGATGACCCGAGCCGCCCGGTTTCCGACGCGGCGGTTCACCTGGGGCTGGCCAAGCGACCCTATTCGGCCAGCCCCCTTTGTCCTGATCCAAGCGCCTCTTCGATTGTTGGCATTCCCCTTGTTCTAAAAGAGGTCGCTCATAGTTTTTTGGAAGGAGGATCCGAGAAGCAGACCTTGGCTCCCTTGTCTCGCCAGTTTGATGCGGGCCGCTTTCATGTCGTTGGAGGGCCTTCGGGTGCTGGGAAGACGACGCTGCTTTCTATCCTTTCAACAACCGTAACGCCGACGCGTGGAATGATCTGTTGGGGCGAGGAAAATCTGTCGGCTTACTCGGCAGAGAAGAAGGCGGATTGGC
>DLOX01000296.1:15302-15912 GCA_002478575.1 Sphingomonadales bacterium UBA7473
CGGCGTCACCTTGGCTTGATCTTCCAAACGAGCCGTTTGGTTGGTGTCATGACGGTCAAGGAGCATTTGCGACTTGCAGCTAGCATTCGGGGCAAACCAGAGGCGGAAGCTCAAGGATTGGAGCTTCTTGCTGTGCTGGGAATGGCGTCAAAGCTCTCTCAACTTCCTTCCCAATTATCAGGTGGCGAAAAGCAGCGCGTTGCCATTGCACAAGCGTTGAGTGCGAGGCCTGCCGTGCTCCTTGCCGATGAGCCCACGGCTGCGCTTGACCAAAGCAATGCGGCCTTAGTTGCTCACACGTTGCGGACCTTTGCCAGAGAACGAAATGCTGTCGTGATCTGCGTAAGTCATGATCGAGTTGTTCTGGATGCTGCTGATGAAACATTAATGTTAGGAAAAGCTTGAGGGGCAAAAATATGTACCGAGAAATCGATGCGCTATCAGAAACCGAAAACTATCAGGACATGCTTGATTATTTCAATCGGGAATTTTTAATCGGAAACCAGGTTGAAGCTATTGAAAACTTCGCCATATTCTTGGAAAGAATACAAAAAAATAGAGTGATTTTTGAAGAATTTATCCAGAAGCTGCGCAACCATAGGCTCTTCGA
>DLOX01000207.1:0-11760 GCA_002478575.1 Sphingomonadales bacterium UBA7473
CCGCCCATCACGCTGATCCGCGCGTTTGGCCATGTAAAGAGGAAGCGGGGTGAATAGGCCCGCCCGCACATGCCGTAATTCCCCGCGCCGAATGATCCGCCGATCAACACGGTGATCTTGGGCACTTGTGCAGTGGCAACCGCAGTGACGAGCTTTGCGCCATGCTTGGCAATCCCCTCCGCCTCATATTTGCCGCCGACCATGAAACCGCTGATATTCTGGAGGAACAGCAGGGGTATCCGCCGCTGGCAGGCGAGTTCGATGAAATGTGCGCCCTTTTGCGCGCTCTCGCTGAACAGCACGCCGTTATTGGCAAGGATCGCGACTGGAATCCCCCAGATATGCGCAAAGCCGCAGACGAGCGTGCTGCCATAAAGCGCCTTGAACTCGTGAAATTCGCTGCCGTCCACTAATCGCGCGATCACCTCATGCACGTCATAGGGCGCGCGGACGTCGGTGGGCAGGATGCCGTACAGCTCCTCCGCGTCATATTTGGGTGGGCGAGGCTCCTTCAAATCCAAATCAGTTTTGTGCGCGGGCCCCAGGTGCGAAACGATATCGCGCACAATGGTCAGCGCATGTTCGTCATTCTCCGCAACATGATCGACCACGCCCGATTTGCGCCCATGCAGATCGCCGCCGCCCAGATCCTCGGCACTGATCTCCTCCCCCGTCGCGGCCTTCACCAGCGGCGGGCCAGCGAGGAAGATTGTGCCCTGATTGCGGACAATCACCGTCTCGTCGGACATGGCGGGCACATAGGCCCCGCCCGCGGTACAGCTGCCCATCACACAGGCAATCTGCGGAACTTGCAGCGCCGACATATTGGCCTGATTGAAAAAGATGCGCCCGAAATGATCCTTATCGGGAAACACCTCTGCCTGATGCGGCAGGTTGGCACCGCCGCTGTCGACGAGGTAGATGCAGAGCAGCCGGTTTTCGAGCGCAATCTCCTGCGCACGCAGATGCTTTTTCACGGTCAGCGGATAGTATGTGCCGCCCTTCACCGTCGCATCGTTGCAGACGATCATCACCTGCCGCCCTGATACGCGACCAATGCCGCAAATCAGGCTGGCCCCATGAACATCGCCGTCATACATGCCGTTCGCCGCCAACTGACCAATCTCCAGAAATGGCGAACCCGGATCAAGCAGTCGTTCCACCCGATCACGCGGCAACAGCTTCCCCCGGGAAACATGGCGCTCGCGCGACTTCTCATTCCCGCCCAGCGCAGCCTCAGCGACTTTTGCCCAAAGCTCTTCCTTCAGCGCGACATTGTGCGCCACATTTGCGCGAAATTGTTCGCTTTCGGTATTCGCGTTGGTGGGAAGGACGGGCGCGGTCATGATCGGCTTTCGACTCCAGCGAAGGTCAGTGCGACAGCTTCATTGAATTATCGCATTTTGCAATCCTAGCTCAATCAATCCCTGAAAAGAAATTGAAAGATTTCTAACTAAACTATAGATAGTATCTATGATTGATCGATATCTGATCCGCTATTTCCTTGCGGTGGTAGACGCTGGAACCTTCTCTCGCGCGGCAGCCATATCGAATGTATCGCAGCCTACCTTATCCGCCGGAATTGCCAAACTGGAACGCTCGCTCGGCCGTAAGCTGTTCGAACGATCCAGCCGCCGCGTGCATCTGACCGCTGCAGGAAACCGCCTTCTGGTGCATGCCCGTCAAATTGAAAATGAGTTTAATTCGGCACAAGCGGCCGTGCAGGGGCTTTTGCCTTCCACCACATTTCGCTTGGGCTTGCTTTCATCCATCTCGACATCGCTTGTCGCAGCGTTCGTTGCAGCGGTTCGGGCAGAATCGCCCACTTTGCAGCTTGAACTGGTTGAAGGGAATGAACGCACTTTGCTGCAATATCTGGGCCGTGGACGGATTGACGCCGGGATATGCCTTGATCGCGACAACCACCGTTTCCGCACCGAATCGCTGTGGGAAGAAGGCTATGTCCTCGCTTTGCCAAAGCGCCATGCTCAAGCGCATCGGGACAGGGTCTCAGCGGAAGAGCTTTCAAGCGACATGATCATCATACGCACCCATTGCGAGGTGCTGGCCGAAACCAGCAGGCATTTCACAAAGCGGGGCGTGCGGCCTTTCTTTCCCCTAAAAACCGGCAATGATGATCGCGCAATGGCGATGGTCCGCGAAGGCTTGGGGATCACTGTGGTCCCCGAAACGCATGCGCTGGACGGTGTCGTAAAACCATCCATGGCAGATTTCGGGTTGCGCAGGCGCATCAGCCTCTTCTGGCGCGAAGAGGGAGAATCGCACATAGAATCGATATCAAAGCCGATTGATATGTTGCGCCATGAGGCCGCTGCTCAGCTTTCCGGCTGAATGTGCCGCTCAAAAAGGCCTTGAGATCCTCAGTTTCGTTGGATTTCTGGCGCCTCCTTGAGGCGCAAAGACATCGCGCGCTCCGCACATTGATGAATTTTGAGGCGGTTGATTTATTCGAGTGATTGCAACTCAATCATTGATTATGCACAGTTCAATTTGGAAGAACCTAAAGGCTACTCTCGGCGTATTGGGGAGCGGCGGCGAAGGAAGCACCCATGTCCGCGCCATCAATGCTGTTCGTCGCTTGTCGAAACTGACGGTATTCAGCCCGACCGAAGCGAACCGCAATGCCTTTGCCAAGGCTTTCGAGGTCAAAACAGATGAGCCATCTGTGGCAGTCGCGACCGAAGAAGAGGCTGAGGAAACCGGCTACTTCCGCGACGCCCATGCTGCGGGTGTTGAATTTGATCACAAGGTCTTCACGCTCAATCAACTGGTGCTCGGTGAGCTCAGCGAGAAGATGGTCGGTGCGCCGCTGCAAGACATTGCGGTCGCAACCATCGCCTATCAGCGCGCGCTTGAGGCGGACCTTGCCAGCGACAGCGGCGTCCATTTCGCCCGCAAGGGCTAAGTTACCGGAGAGGTCACATAGTAAATTATACACGCAAATAAGCCCGTGATTGGGCCTGGCAAAACATGCACGGCGTCGATTGCGTCATCATGCCGTCGTTCACTGCTGACCTGCACGGTCTGAACAAAGCCGGCATTCAACATGACGTGCGCAAGATCATCGAGTTTGGCTTTGGCGGTGCGTTGCTGGTGGCAGACTTCCCCTTTTATTCCGACGAGGAATATGTCCAATTTGCTGAGTGGGCGCATGAGGCGGCCGAAGGCAAGCTGCGGCTCGTCTATCATGCCTCGTTCAACACGCTGGAGCAGAATATCTCGATCGCGCAGAAGGTTACGCCCTACTTCGATTACAGCCTGCTCTGCTATCCGGCGAACTATTACCCCACCACCGAACAACAGGTCTATGAATATAGCAAGGCATTCTGCGATCAGACCGATATGGGCGTGATGCTGTTCCCTGTGCCCTTGTGGAACTTCGTTCGCCTGCACCCGGCACAAATGTCGATGCCGCTGCTGCGCCGTTTGGTTGACGATTGCGAAACGGTTTTCGCGATCAAGGCCGAGGGCGATTTGCCTGGCATTGGCGGTCTGCTGAATGTCTATAATCTGTTCAAGGATGTGATCGTGTCTTGCCCGATCGAATCCGAAATCATCCCGCTGATGTCGGTGATGGAATTCCAGTATAGCGGCACCAACTATACCGCTGGCTATGGCGATTATATTCCCAAAACCTTTGCGGCTGCCCGTGCGGGGAACCATGATGAGGCGATGGAGCGCTTCTGGAAACTCCATCCTGCGCGTCAGGCGATGGGCGTGCTCGGCAATGGCACCCAGTTCACGGGCCTGATCAACCGCATGTCCTGGAAATTCGCCGACTGGGCTATGGGCCTAAACGGCGGCCCGATCCGTCAACCGACAGCCAAGGTCAACGACGGGATGATGGCGCAGTGGTGGCGCGGTATTGAAGCTTTAGGCATCGGCGTGCCCCGCCAACCCAATGCCGATTTCTTCATCGGGCGCCATCCAGCCTAACGTTCTTCGGCTTCCTCCACGGAGCCGCGCCAAATCTCCTCAAGCCGTTGATCAGCGCGTAAGCCGTAAAGGCGAGCGCACTGACCACCAGCTGGCCCCGGACCATCGTTACGCTGCGGGCTATGATGACGCTTTGAGTGCGTTTCTATGGTTGAAGGACAATGCCGCAGCACTTGGTGCTGAACCTTCCAAACTAGTGATTATTGCCGATTCACCGGGCGGGCTGCTGGCAGCAGCAATTGCACTTCGCGTTTTTTTCGTTTGAGCCATGCTGTATTTTTCCTCGAATAAGCTCCGCCACAGATGGATGCGGTTGTGGAGTGCTCCTTGCGTCGCCGCTCTGCCGGCTCGGCTCATTTCGGCAAGCGGCTGCTGATGAAGGGACCGGAGTGCATTGAACAATGCGCCTGGATCATCGCAATCAACCACGATTCCTGCATCGCCGACCTGCTCCGGCAAGCCGCCCGCCGTTGAGACGAGGATTGGACGCCCGGCTTGCCGCGCTTCATGCGCCACTTGGCCATAGGTTTCGTATCGAGAGGGAACGGCGACGACATGGCATTGCGCTAAAAATCCAGCAACATTGCCGACTTTGCCCACGAAAAGGATGCGATCATCGCCTATGGCCAGATTCTGCAACGCTGCTTCATCAGGGCCATAGCCGCCAATCAAGAGCCTTAGATTGCCAGCTTGGTCGGTTCGCCTAAACGCTGAGATCAAGCGGTCAAAGCCCTTTGCTTCGCAAAAGCGGCCATAGGCCCCTATGATTAAGGGGGCTTGCGAATTAAGACTAAGGTCAGGCACGGAGGATAGCTTCGGTGTGTTCCCAAACGGATGAATGACCCGAGTGAGGCCGGGGCGGACCATCTCCTCCTCTTCCAGCCACTGCTTCTGCGCAGTCGAGACCGCGACCACAGCACCCACTGCCGATAGACAAAGCCGCATCATCGCGCGAAACCGCCGCATATCAGGCACATGAAGCTCCGCCCATTCCTTCGAATAGCTATGTTCAACATGGATGATCCGTGCCTGTGGATTGCGAAGGCGAAGCGAATGGAAAAAGCTGATCCGCCGCCAATTTGGCGGGAAATGGGTGAGGATGATGTCTGTCTCAACCTTGGGCGCGACCATCGCTTCGCCATCAATCGAGTGGGTTTCGAAATGAGCGAACGCTCTAAACTGAGGGGTATCAAACAGTCTTAGGCCATGGACAACACCGCCCAAGGCGAAATCATCAAGGAGATTGACGATGCGAAGCTTTGTCATGCGATCACCTCCGCGCCGGTCCATTTTCTGCTGATGGCGGCAAGCTGTGCAGGTTTGATCCAGCGGGCGAGGATCGCAGCTGCTAATGTCAGGCCTGTTTTAATCGGCTGCTCGATCAATGGACCAAGGCTCGTCGCCAACGCATCGCGCATCAGTGCTAGGGCAAAGCTGCCATCGCCTAATTGCACGGAACGACGCGCCAGATAGCGCAGCTGATAGGCGCGTGCACGGGCGCCATGTTCGGCGATGAATTCTGGGGCGTAGGCCTCTACCTTTGCATACATGCACAGCCATGTCTCATATTGGCGAATGACATTGGCTGATAGGCCGCCGCGCACGATCCGATATTCGGTCAGCAACGGCTTGATCCCATCAAATGTGCAGTTGGCCTTCAGCGCAAGCCGCACCCAAAGTTCAATATCCTCCGACTGGCGGAAGTTCTCGTCGAAATAGCAGAGCCGTTTGGGGTCGTCGGGATGCGGGAAAGCGATGCGATTGAGCATCGAACGCCGGATCAGAGGCGCGGAACCATTGCCAACCGGATTGCGGCAGAAAATGTCAGCGGCGCTCACCTGATTGAGCTTGGGACGCTGGGCTTGCCGCAGCGGCTTGCCTTCGGAATCGATGAAGCGCGATCCGGAATAGCTGACCCCAACATCCGGCATTGAATCGAGATGGATCATATGAAGCATCAGCTTGTCGGGCAGCCACCGGTCATCGGAATCGAGAAGCGCAATCACCTCTCCGCGCGCTTCGGCTATGCCAGTGTTCCTCGCGCCCGCCAGACCGCGATTGGCTTGGGAAATGATCCGAATGCGGGGATCATCAAAGCCTCGGCAAATCTCGATACTGCGGTCTTGGCCGCCATCATCGATGATCAGCAGTTCAAAATCTGCATAGCTTTGCGCCAAAACGCTGCGGATGGCCTCGGCCACATAGGCCTCAACTTGATAGACGGGCATGATCACGGAAACGCGGGGGAGGGGCATGTCTTATCCTTTCTAGATTCAAGCAAAAACGCGCAGGCGCGCGGCGCGCGGGAGGAGGGAGGCCAAAAGCGCGGACGCAAGCGTAAGCCCGCCGCGTTTCATGTCCTTAAGGAAAGCCTTTGGATCGAGCTTCAGGCCCATCATGGCATAGTGCAGCGCTTGGCTGGGCTCTGCTCCGGCCCGAAGTGCGCGGCGGGCGAGATAGCGGCAGTAAAGTGCTTCGGCGGAGGCCAAATTGCAGGGCTGCTCATACTCGCGGGCCAACACCCGCCAGCCTGCATGCATTTGCTCTAGGTCAACGGACAAGCCGTCATGGCTCAACCGATAATCGACGAGCAGCTCGTTAATCCCTTCGATGGAAAAGCCCATGGATGCGGCGCGGGCAAGCCATTCTTGGTCCTCGGCAAAAGACATGGCCTCTTTGAATGGCCCAACCGCATCGAAGCAGGATCGGCGTACCACAAGGTTAGACATGGTGCAGACTGGGTTTTCGCCGAGCAGATCAGCGACGGACAAGCACCCGGGGCGCACTGAAGAGGCTGTGATGGATCGGCTATTATCATCCGCATCAGGATCAATGAACGCAATCCGCGCGTAGCTCGCCGCGACATCGGCATCAAAATCGTGAAGCGCCTGATGGCGCTCCAGCTTCTTTGGATGCCATAGATCATCAGCATCGAGGAAAGCGAGGAGCGAACCTTTGCTCAGCTCCACCCCCAAATTGCGGGTTGCGGACACACCGGAATTTTTGTGCGAAATGACTTTGAACCGATGATCGTCAGCCGCCAAGCTGCGCATGATCGGCAGGCTATAATCGGTTGAGCCATCATCAATCATGATCAGCTCAAAATCAGTTATTGTCTGTGCAAGGATGGACCGGACCGTTGCGCGAAGTGTTCGCGCCGCATTGTGAATAGGCAATATTATGGAAAAAATAGGGGTGGTCATGCCACTATCTCCTTGAGGTTTGTGGGTGAGGTGGTGCGAATTCCGCGCCGCAAAACGACGGCAGCGAAGGGCAAGATTCCAAGGGAGAGTCCTGCAAGCCAGTAAGTCGCAGCAGTCTCAACGCTTCCCGTCTGTGTGCCGATAAACAGGCCCCCAAGCGCGCAAAGGCAGGCGAGCAGGCCAGCGCTGGCATCAAGGCCGACTTGGCCCTTGGTGCGCAGCCACAAGGTGGTGATGCTTGAGAAAAGCATGGGGATGCCAGCCAGACACAGGATGGCCACAAGCGGCGCGGCGTGGCTCCAAGAGGGGCCGAAAATGACAGGCACATAGTATGGCGCAAGCAAGGCCTGAGCAAGGATCAGAGGAATGAAGAGCGCTGCACCAACGCCCAACACGAGCCTCAGATTCTTGGCCCGTTCCCGCCCCTCTGGCGAAGTGCAGAGCCACGGAAAGGCTACCGTGCCAAAAGCCGTGATCAGCGACGAAACGATCCCAATCCCGGCATTATAGGCGAAATAATAGGTCCCAAGAGCGCTCAGCCCTAGCGTCGCTGAGATGATCAGTTTGTCGAGCTGACTGCGGAGCGCCAGCAGCATATCGGTCGCAAGAACTGACAGCCCAAAGCGGATCAGGCCCTTGACGGGCGCATAGCCAGCAGCTGGATTGGTGGCCCATGGTCGGGCGCGGCGGGTGAGGATCAGCCAGATCGGCGCCGTCAACAGTTTGGGCAACACAATCGACCAAGGGCTTGGCCACAGGAGCAAAAGAGCCGCCGTCAGCAGATGATCCGCGATGGTTTGGGTCGCGGCATTGCGCGCGGTGGTGCTTGCTCTCCCTTCGCGCAGGAGCAAATAGCATTGCACGAGTCCTCCGGGCATCCAGAAATAGACGAGCGCTAGCACCGCCAGCATCTGCGCCGCTACGTCTTGCCCAAAACCATAGGCAAGGGTGGCGGCGACGCTGATTTGAAAGGCAGCAACGGCACAGCACCAGATCCAAAAGAGGCGCTGCGCGGTGTTGCACAGCGCATCCAAATCCACCTCATCCGCGGCGATAATCCTTTGACCAATGCCGATATTGGCGAGCACCCGGACCAGCTCGAACAGGGTCAAAGTCAAAGCGGCAACGCCGACAATCTCCGGGGCCAGCTGCCGCGCGATGATGATCACAGTGATCAGCCGGACTATCCGCACAGACAGCTCCGCTGCGCCAAAGGCCGCCATCCCTCTCAGCAGGGGCAGCGCACCGGCAGGCAATGATGTCGCGGACAAATGACGCATGAAGGGAGGGCCTAGGTTTGAGCTTTGGCCTGATCCTCTCAAATCCCGTGCCAGTTTGCAGCGAAGCCCGGAAACGCGTGGGGTTGGATCGCACGGCTCGTCGGACTTGAGACCGCTCAATCGCAAAATGCGCGATCCGCTCTCGCAAAATGCAAAGGGATTCGCACTCCGCAAAGGGTTAAGGCTAGGCCAGAACAGGCGCTCACACGCATTTCTGCGGCCTTCGTTCACTTGGCATAGTTTCTGCGGTTCGGGTTTCATCGATGAACCGAGAGACCCCAAATCATGTCTAACCCTTCCCACCAATTTGATCGCAAAACCGCGCGGCTGCTCGATGATTTGCTGGCCTTTGACAGCGGAGGATTTGCAGCGCCTCAGCCTGATCGGCTGGACCTGCAGACCCCCACCAAGCTGTTTGGTGTGCCGCTGGTCAATGCCGATCTGGAGGGCGCGGCCAAGGCCATCGTCGCCCGGGCCGCCCGGCGAGAGCGCAGCATCATTCATTTTCTGAACGCCCATTGCGTCAATATGCTGAAGACTAGGCCGGACTATGGTCGCGCGCTGGCGGTGGCCGATGCTGTGCTCCCTGATGGCTCTGGCTTGGCCTTGGCAGGTCGACTGGCGGGCCGCAGTTTTCAGGCCAATCTTAATGGCACGGATCTGTTCCCCCATCTCTGCGCGCATGCCGCTGAGGAGGAACAATCGATATTCCTCTTGGGCGGAGCCAAGGGCATTGCGGAGACCGTGAACCGAAACATGAGCAAAGCCTATCCCGGCCTTCAGATCGTAGGCTGCGCGTCTGGTTATTTCTCCGACCAAGAGGAAGCGGCACTGATTGATCGGATCAATGCGTCAGGCGCTTCGATCCTGCTCGTTGGCATGGGTGTCCCGCTTCAAGAAATCTGGATCGCGCGGAACCGCGCAAAGCTCACCGTGCCCGTCATCATGGGCGTGGGCGGACTGTTTGACTATTATTCAAATAACATCCCCAGAGCGCCCTTGGCGTTGCGCAAGATCGGCATGGAATGGGGCTGGCGCTTGATGCAGGAGCCACGGCGTTTGGGCAGGCGCTATCTGATCGGCAATCCCGTCTTCGTTGGTCATGCGCTGGCCCATGCGTGGGCCGTGCGGGATGTTTCCGACCGGATCAGGGCCGCCTCAAAGCGCGGATTTGATGTGCTGATGTCCTCCTTGGCGATCATTTGCTTGATGCCGCTGCTGACCATGATTGCCTTGCTCATCAAGCTGGAAGATCGTGGCCCCATCTTTTTCCGGCAGCTGCGGATCGGGGCGAAAGGTAAGCCCTTTAGCATGTGGAAATTCCGGTCCATGGCGGCAGATGCAGAACAGCGCCGTTTGGCTTTGCTCGCCCAAAGCGACCGTGATGCCATCTGTTTCAAGATGAAGCGGGACCCGCGCATCACAAAGGTGGGTGCTGTCCTCCGTCGCTTCTCGCTTGATGAGCTGCCGCAGATTTTCAACATTTTGAAAGGCGAAATGTCGATCGTCGGGCCTCGGCCAGCACTGCCGCAGGAAGTCATCACTTATAATGAACGATCCCGCAATCGCTTGAAAGGTGTGCCTGGGCTGACCTGCACTTGGCAAGTCTCTGGCCGAGCGGACATCCCCTTTGATGATCAGGTTGAGCTGGATATCCGCTATCTCGAAAATCCATCGCTGAGGGAGGATCTGAAGCTGATCGCCAAAACCCTGCCTGCGGTGGTGAGCGGGAAGGGGGCTTATTAATCCGTTCCCTAGATCACACCACGGAGCCGCAAGTCATCCAACTGCTGAGCGCTCAAACCCAGTTTCGCTCCTAATACAGCCTCGGTCTGCTCCCCCAACAGCGGCGGAGCGGTGGCGGGCCTCGGCGGGGAGTCTGACAAGCGCAAAGGGCTCGCAATGGCAGGGCGCTCGCCTGCGGTTGTGCTCAATCCCCGCGCAATGGCTTGAGGATCAGCAAGAGCCTGCTCGATGCTGTTGACAGGGCCGAAGGGAATGCCCGCCGCATCAAGCGCCGCTGCCCAATCTGCGCTGGTTCGCGCAGCCATCAGCGCAGCAATCTGCGGGATGAGCGCTGAGCGATTCTCGATCCGCCCTGCATTGGTTTTGAACCGCGGATTATCCGCCCATTCGGGATGATCGACCAACGCCGCAAAGCGGGCGAACTGCCCATCATTGCCCACCGCCAAGATGATATGGCCATCAAGCGTCGCGAACAGCTGATACGGCACAACATTCAGATGAGCATTGCCAACAAGGCCCGGGGCTTTGCCTGAAACCAGATAATTGAGCGCCTGATTGGCAAGCGTCGAAACGCCGACATCGAACAAGGCCATATCAATATGCTGGCCTCGCCCGGTTTCAAAGCGCTGAGTGATGGCAGCAAGGATCGCGATCACGGCATGAAGCCCGGTCATCACATCGGCATAGGCGACGCCTGATTTCTGTGGCTCGGTCGATGGATCGCCAGTCACGCTCATCATGCCCGCCAAGCCCTGGATCATGAAATCATATCCGGGTTGCGCCGCGCGAGGGCCCGTCTGCCCAAAGCCGGTGATCGAACAATAGACAAGACGGGGGTTGATCGCTTTCAGGCTCTCATAATCCAGCCCATATTTGGCGAGGCCGCCGAGTTTGAAATTCTCTACCAACACATCTGATTGTGCGGCCAGCGCCCGGATCATCTCTTGGCCTTCCGGTTGGGCCATATCGATGGTCACGCTCTGCTTGCCGCGATTGGCGGCGAGGAAATAGGCGGACAGCCGCTCTTCGCCTTCGCCATGCCAAGGCGGACCCCACCCCCTTGTGTCATCGCCTTTGCCGGGCTGCTCGATCTTGATAATCTCTGCGCCCAGATCCCCCAGCATTTGCGTGCACCAAGGCCCAGCGAGCACGCGAGAGAGATCAAGGACTTTTATGCCGTTCAACGCTTTTGTCATGCGCATCTCTTGACCCAAGGCGGCAGCAGGAACAAGGGGCAGCGCATGTCGCTTGTCCGCCGACTCCTCCACACGCGTGCCGCTTTGATGCTGGCGTTGGTTGCGTTCGCGCTTTTGGCGCGGGCAGCGATTCCGGCGGGGTGGATGCCAAGCGTTCAAGGTGATCGGATCGCCATATCAATCTGTTCAGGCGAAGGCCGCGAGACGGTGTGGCTGGATAAGGCCGGCAAGCTCCACAAGAGCGATGGCGGCCAAGAGCATCAAGACCATCCTTGCGCCTTTGCGAGCGTTACCCCCGCGATTGATGCGCCAGTCTCAATCGAGCCTCTTTATCTGGCGTCCAAGGCGGCGTTCGCCCCCGTTCAACATAGCGTGTCG
>DLOX01000207.1:11851-14515 GCA_002478575.1 Sphingomonadales bacterium UBA7473
CCCCCGCCACTGGGCCCCCTGTCCTGATCTGACCCTTTTGTCGCTCTGCCGATGCAGAGCCCTTTGTCTTTTCAGTTCAGGAAATTCCTATGTCTTCTTCCCCTCTTTCGGCGGATGGTGCCGCGCTTTATCGCACGCTCTGGCGCTGGCATTTTTATGCTGGTCTATTCGTTATCCCGTTCATCTTGATCCTATCGGTCACTGGCGCGCTCTATTTGTTCAAGCCCCAAATTGATCGGTGGGAAGAGCGTCGCTTTCAGGGTCTGCCTGTGGAACGCGTCCTCTCCCCCAATGCGCAGGTTGATGCGGCGTTGGCGGCTTTTCCAAATGCACGATTTCATCATTACCGCTTGCCGGAAAAGCGCGGCGATGCGGCGCTGGTTCATTTGACGCTCGCGGACGGAGAGACAATGCGCGATGTCTTTGTCTCACCTCAAGGCCAAGTGCTGGGCAGCCGCAATCCCGACGAAAAGATCAGCCGCTTGTTGTCTCGCATTCATGGATCGCTTTTGATCGGGAAAGTCGGAGATTGGCTGGTTGAACTGGCGGCTTGCTGGGCGATGGTCATGATCTTGACCGGATTATATCTGTGGTGGCCCAAGGGGCGCGGTTTGGCTGGGGTCATTTGGCCTCGCCTTCAACCTAAGGCTTTTCTTCGCGATCTGCACGCGGTGACGGGCTTTTGGGTCTCTAGCCTTGCCTTTGTGCTTCTGTTGACTGGCCTGCCTTGGTCAAATGTTTGGGGCGATGCCTTTGATTGGACGCGTGGGCAAATGGGCTGGGTCAAGGGTGAGCGCAGTTGGCAAACAGGTGCGGCTCTCCACGCCGACCATGATCATGGCGCGATGGCCAAGGCTGCGGTGGTTGGCGGGGCTACGGTTTCGCTCGCTGATATTGTGGCCATCGCTCAAAAGGAAGGCTTGCCCTCTCCCGTTCGCATTATGGCCCCGGGAACAGGGGATTGGAGCGCTAAGGCGGATGCGAACCTTTGGACGGTGCAATCGATGACGCAGAACCGACCAGATCGAGTGATCATTCGTTATGACGCCATAACAGGGAACGAGGCTTCGCGCGAAACTGCTGCGGACAAGCATATTATTGACCGTGTGGTCGGCTATGGCATTGCCTGGCATGAGGGGCAGCTGTTTGGCTGGGTCAACCAGTTGATCGGGGTGCTAACCGCTTTGGCTTTGATTACACTCACCGTCACCGGCTTCCTGATGTGGCGACGGCGCAAACCAGAAGGCGCGCTTGGTGCGCCGCCTGTGCCCGCCGTCCCTGCCCGGATGAGGGGCGTAGTGGCGATCATGGCAGTGCTGGCAGTGCTGCTTCCGCTCTTCGCCCTGTCGCTGGCAGCACTTTGGTTGATCGATCGCTTCCTGTTGCCGCAGCTTCCCCAAGCAGCAACTTGGTTGGGCCTTACGAAAAGGCCTGTATCCCCGTAATCGCTCGACCCAGGATGAGGGCATGCACATCATGCGTGCCTTCATAGGTGTTCACGGTTTCCAGATTAATGGCGTGGCGGATGACATGATATCCCGCTGCGATGCCGTTGCCGCCGTGCATGTCTCGGGCGGTTCGGGCGATGTCGAGCGCTTTGCCGCAATTGTTGCGCTTGATGAGGCTGATCATTTCAGGCGACCAGGTGCCCGCATCAATCGCCCGGCCCACCGTTAGCGCGGCTTGCAGGCCAAGCGCGATTTCAGTCGCCATATTGGCCATCTTGAGCTGGGGAATTTGGTTTGCGGCGAGTGGCCGCCCAAATTGCTTGCGGTCCAATTGATATTGGCGGGCACGGGCAAAGCAATCCTCCGCTGCGCCCATCGCACCCCAGGCAATGCCATAACGCGCTTTATTGAGGCAGCCGAACGGCCCGCCCAATCCTTGCGCATTGGGGAGAAGACTTTCCTCCGGCACAAACACATCTTCAAGGACGATCTCACCCGTGATTGATGCGCGGAGCGACATTTTGCCCTCAATCTTGGGGGTTGAGAAACCCTTCATCCCGCGCTCGACAATATAGCCACGAATGACGCCGCCTTCATCCTTCGCCCAGACAATCGCAATGTCTGCGATGGGCGAATTGGTGATCCACATTTTGGCGCCGTTGAGGATGAAGCCGCCCGGTACGGCCTTCGCGTTGGTCTTCATGCCCGCTGGGTCGGACCCTGCATCAGGCTCGGTCAGCCCAAAGCAGCCTACCCATTCGCCGGTCGCCAGCTTTGGCAGATATTTCATCCTTTGCTCTTCGGTCCCGTAAGCATGGATGGGATGCATCACGAGCGAGGATTGGACGGACATGGCAGAACGATAGCCGGAGTCGACTCGCTCAACGGCACGAGCCACAAGGCCGTAAGCCACATGCGATACGCCCGCGCAGCCATAGCCTTCAATGGTCGCGCCTAGGAGACCAAGCTCGCCCAGTTCATTCATAATCTCGCGGTCAAACCGCTCGTCCAATGTGGCCGAAACCACGCGGGGGAGAAGCTTATCCTGCGCATAGGCTTCCGCCGCGTCGGAGATCATCCGCTCATCGTCGGTCAGTTGTGCGTTGATGTTGAAGGGATCATCCCAGCGGAAAGGAGAGAATTTAGCCATGACGGCGCTTTTGGCACAGGCTGTTGGATTTCGCTAGGGTCGAACACTGTCGTCATTCCGGGCTTG
>DLOX01000192.1 GCA_002478575.1 Sphingomonadales bacterium UBA7473
AGCGAAGGCTTCGATATCTTCCATGGGATGACCCAAACCGAGGAACTGTCGCGCGTCGGCGCAGGCGGCCTTGGTGCATCCCTGATGACGCATGGCATAGGCCTGCCTCCCATCTTGGCGACCGGCAGCGACCATTTGAAGCAGATGGTGGCTCCTCCTGTTCTTGCGGGAGAGAAGATTGTTGCCCTTGGCATCACCGAGCCTTCTGGCGGATCGGATGTTGCCCAGCTGAAAACGCGGGCCGAAAAGCGCGGCGATCATTATGTCGTCAACGGNNGAAAAGATCGCCAGCTATGCCCTGACCGAGCCGGGTTCGGGATCGGACGCGGCGGCGCTCAAGACGACCGCGCGGCTCGAGGGCGATCATTATGTCGTCAACGGCTCCAAAATGTTCATCACCAGCGGCATGCGGGCGGATTGGCTAACCTGTGCGGTGCGAACAGGCGGCGAAGGGGCTGGCGGCGTGTCGCTGCTCCTCATTGATCTCAATTCAAAAGGCGTATCGAGGACGCGGCTCGACAAGATGGGCTGGCGCTGTTCGGATACCGCCGCGCTTTACTTCGATGACGTTGAGGTGCCCGCCGAGCATTTGATTGGCCCGGAAAATGGCGGCTTCATTGGCATCATGCGCAATTTCAACAGTGAGCGATTGGGCATGGCGATGGGATGCTGCGCCTTTGCCCGCGTCTGCATTCGCGAAGCTGCCGAATGGGCCCAAAACCGCCAAACCTTTGGCAAAGCTCTGGTTGGCCATCAGAGCATTCGCATCAAGCTTGCCGATATGGCGCGACAGATCAACGCTACCCAAGCTTGGGTCGATCTCTGCGCTTGGCAGATGCAAAAAGGCAAGGATCAACCTGCCGACTTTGCCATGCTAAAGGTCCAAGCCACGCAAATGCTGGAGTCCGTTGCTCGCGAAGCCGCGCAGGTGCTGGGCGGGGCAAGCTACATTCGCGGCAGCAAAGTCGAGCGCATTTATCGCGAAGTCCGCGTCAATGCCATTGGAGGCGGGTCAGAGGAGATCATGCTCGATCTGGCCGGGCGGCAACTATACGGCGGCAAGCGATAGGCCAAAGGACGGGTTGGCAACGAGGGCGCTGCCTCGCATTGTCCCTGTGACAAGAGGAAGGGCAGCACCCATGATCACCAAATATATCATCGGCTATATCGCAACCGGCATTTCCTTTGCCGTGATCGATAGTTTCTGGCTGCGCACCATGTACACGCGCCTGTATCAGCCGGAAATTGGCGAGATATTGATGAATGGCTTTCGCTTGGTGCCAGCCATCATCTTCTATCTGCTTTACATCTTGGGCATGATGATCTTCGCGGTCGGGCCAGCGCTCAAAAATGGCCAGTGGCAGCATGCGCTTATCTATGGCGCACTCTTCGGCTTCTTCTGCTATATGACCTATGATCTGACCAATTACGCGACGCTCAAAGTGTGGAGCACCAAGGTCACCATCTTGGACATGATCTGGGGAACAATACTCACCGGATCAGCGTCGCTTGCCGGGTGGTGGATCACGACGCTGATTACCGGGAAAAGCGCCTAGGTCCGATAGTCCGCAGTCACATCCCCACACGCCCGAAGCTCTTCTTCATGCCCTTCTTCGCGCCACGTTTCGGTCAGCGCTTCGGCTTCCCATTGCTGCATCGCGGGGTGAGCAATGATGTGATCAACCCACGCCTGCCCTGCCCCAACATCAAGCCCATACGTTCGCACGCGATAAGCGACGGGGGCATAGAAAGCATCAACCGCCGAGAATTCGGCACCAGCAAGAAAAGGCCCACCAAATCGCGAAAGCCCTTCTTCCCACAATTCCTTGATCCGCGCGACATTGGCCTTCAGCGCTTCCGACATTGGCTTGGGGTTGACCCGTACCCCAACATTCATCGTGCAATCATTGCGGAGCGTTGAGAAGCCGGAGTGCATCTCAGCGGCAGCGCACATCGCCCAAGCGCGCGCGTCAGGATCGGTTGGCCAAACCCCGTCGTGCCGATCTGCAAGATAGAGGGCAATGCCCATCGAGTCGTAAATCGTGCGGCCTTCGTGAAGCAATACAGGCACCTGCCCGGTAGGCGAAAAGGCTCGAAACTCTGCGTAGTTGCTGGTGGCAGTGAACGGCTCCAGCCGATCAGTGAACGATATTCCCAACCCCTTCATCAAGAGCCAGGGGCGAAGGCTCCAGCTGGAATAATTCCGATTGGCTGTGATCAGAGTGTAGGTCATATCATTCTACCTTGTTGGACTTTCCGGAAGCCCCGGGATTGGCTCAGGCTCGGGCAGAGGAATATTGGTCAGATCCATCCACCGCGAGCCGGGGAGTTTGTGATAGCTATCGAAAACCGCAAACGGAATACGAAAGGGAAAGCCCCAATTATTATTCCACATCGCAACCACGCCGACTTTGGTTTGCGGATCGAAAATCATGGTGGCGCGATAACCGGCAATCGCGCCCGAATGCCCAACCAATCGACGCCCCGCATAAGTGAAGCTCCGAAGCCCCAAGCCATAGCTTGCGCCAGAGAGTGCTTTGGCGAGATCGCCATTGTAAAGGCGAGGCGTCTGGATCAGCGGTGTTTGAGCAAGGGTTAGCGCTGATGGAGTCATGATTTCGGGCCGTTCGCCCATCATCGCCTGCATCCACTTGGCGAAATCGACGATATTGCTCTGGACACCGGCCGCCGCAGGAACATGCCAATAGGCATCTTTCACCGCACTAACATTCATCCCATTGTGCGGACGTGCCCAGCTTTCTGCGCCAACAAGGCCCGCCTTGCCGTAGCTCGCACTCGTCATACCCAACGGACGGAAGAAGCGATCATTGACCGAGGCTTCCATCGGCTTTTGCTCTACTTTCCTGAATATCTCGGTTGCGGCATCAAAGGCGATATTCTGATAGGTATGGCACGTGCCCGGCACACATTGAAGCCGGGCAAGGACCAAGCGACTGCGCAGGAGTTCAGGAGTTTCGCCGTCTTCCAACTTACCATCATAGGCATTCTTCGTAAGGCCAGTCTGATGCGAAAGAAGCTGCGCAAAGCTTAGCCGCGCCTCTGCGCCAGTCGGCAAGCGCAATGACGTCTGCCAACTCGATATCGGGCGGGTGAGATCAAGCTTACCTTCATTTGCCAAAGTTGCAGCCAGCATTCCTGTCGCCGTTTTCGAAACCGAGGCCCATCGAAAAACCGTTTGTGGCGTCACAGGATCGCGCGTTGACTGGTCCGCAACGCCATAGGTCCGCACAAAACGAAGCTCGCCATCTTCGACAACAGCGACCGCAAGCCCCGCCATTTCTGGACGAAGCGAGATTTCCGTTAGTTGCAGATCAAGCCTAGCATAATCCACCTGTCCTCGCCATTCCTTGGGCGTATCAGGCAGATCATCGTCGACCAGTTGCAGAACAGCAGGCAGTGCTGCTGGAGGTTTGCCACCTAGAAAGCTATACAAGCCATAGCTGCCAAGCAGCCCTAACGCGGCAAGCGCGATCGTCAATTTAGACGTCTGACGCATGAAGAATGCTAAGCCGCGACCTCATATTGGGCAGTTGTCTTCGCTGCCACTTCATCCGCCGTCACGCCCGGCGCCATTTCGATCAAACGGAACGGCGAAGCATGATCGGGCCGCTGGAACACAGCCAAATCCGTCACTATCATGTCGACGACATTCTTACCGGTGAGGGGAAGCGTGCAAGCTGGAATGAACTTCGCACTCCCGTCTTTTGCAACATGCTCCATCACGACGATGATCTTCTTGAC
>DLOX01000064.1:0-3228 GCA_002478575.1 Sphingomonadales bacterium UBA7473
CACATGTGGAACGGCACGGCGGAGACTTTGAAGGCAATGCCGGAGAGGATGAAGACAAGGCCGAACAGTTCGCCCATGTTCAGGCCATCCGCCATAGACTTGGCGATCCCGGCATAGTCCGTGGTGCCAGAGAAGCCATAAAGCAGCGACATCCCATAGAGCAGGATGCCCGACGCGAGTGCGCCCAGGACGAAATATTTAAGGCCTGCCTCTGCGGTACGCACGTCCTTGCGAATGAAGCTCGCCAGCACATAGGCCGCCAAGCTGTTCAGCTCGATACCAATATAAAGCGAGAGCAAGTTGGTGGCAGAGGCCATCATGCCCATGCCTGTCGCGGCAAACAGCGCCAGCACTGTATATTCGACGCGGAAGCTTTCTTCCTGCTCAAACCAGCGGGGTGCCAAGATAAGCGCCACGGCTGCAGAGCCATAGATCAGGGCTTTGGCAAAGGCGGCAAAGGGATCAGCGGTATAAAGGCCATTGAAGCCCACGCCTTCAGAGCCCCACGCAACAACGGCTGCCACAATCAAAAGCCCAATCGCCACCCAATTGGAAAAGCGCGCCGCTTTATCACCAACAAAGGCCGCAATCATCATGAGAGCAATGGCACCGATTGCCAGAATCATTTCCGGCATAGTGAGAAGAACAGATTGCATCACAGTCATCAGTGCGCACCCCCATGCGCTTTATTCTTCTCATGCGTGTCAATGACTTGAAGCTTTGGCTTACCCGCAGTGAGCTTGGCATCGCTTTCCGGCGTTGCGCTTGCAATCCGCGCCAGCAACACGCCAACATCTTTGCGCATTGGGGCAAGGAAGCTTTCGGGATAGACACCCATCCACAAAGTCGCTGCCGCAATAGGTGCGAGCATCAACCATTCGCGCATGTTCAAATCGGGCATCGCCGCTGCATCAGCATTTTTGGATGTGCCATAAGCAACCCGAGCGTAGAGATAGAGCATATAAGCTGCGCCCAGGATGATGCCGATCGTTGCCACTGCGCCGACCCAACTGTTGGCATTATAGGCTCCAACCAGTGCGAGAAACTCGCCGACAAAGTTCGCCGTTCCGGGCAATCCGACGCTTGCCATGGTGAACAGCAGGAAGAAGAGCGCGTAATAAGGCATATTGTTGGACAAGCCGCCGTACCGATCAATCTCCCGCGTGTGGAGCCGATCATAGATGACCCCGACGCAGAGGAAGAGCGCACCAGACACAAGGCCATGCGCCAACATCACGATCAGCGCGCCTTCGATCCCCTGACGGTTGAACGCGAACAATCCGATGGTCACGAACGCCATATGCGCGACTGAGCTGTAAGCGATCAGCTTCTTCATATCGGTCTGCACCAGCGCCACGAGCGAGGTGTAAACCACAGCCACCATTGACAGACCGAACACCACCCACACCAGTTCCGCTGATGCCTCAGGGAACATGGGAAGCGAGAAGCGGATGAAGCCATAGCCGCCCATCTTCAAGAGCACGCCTGCCAGGATCACCGAACCTGCGGTTGGTGCTTGAACGTGCGCATCGGGCAACCAAGTATGGACCGGCCACATCGGCATCTTCACCGCAAACGAGGCGAAGAAAGCGAGCCACAGCCAAGTCTGTGCCTCGGCTGGGAAATTATAGCCCATCAGCGTTGGGATATCGGTCGTCCCCGCTTCATTCACCATCCACATCATCGCGATCAGCATCAATACCGAGCCCAGCAATGTATAGAGGAAGAATTTATAAGACGCGTAGATCCGGTCTTGCCCGCCCCAAATCCCGATGATCAGATACATGGGGATCAGGCCCGCTTCGAACATGATGTAGAAGAGGAACAGATCTTGAGCCGCGAAGACGCCAACCATCAGCGCCTCCATAAGGAGGAACGCCGCCATATATTCAGGCACGCGCTTCTCAATCGATTCCCAGCTTGCGAGAATACAGATGGGCATCAGGAAAACCGACAGCACGATCAGCATCAGAGCGATGCCATCAATGCCCAGTTTCCAGCTGAAATAGGTGCCGAACAGCGGCAGATTTTCAGTAAACTGCCACTGCGCTCCGCCAATATCATAGCTGAGCCACAGCCCAATGCCGAGCGCGAGAAGCAGCGTGGTTGTCGCAAGCGCCAGCCACCGCGCCGCATTGGCGGACAGAAACAAGACCAACACCGCTGCGGCCAGCGGCAGCAGGATCATGGCGGATAGGATGGGGAAGCCGCTCATCGTGTCATCGCCCAAGTTGCGATTCCGGCAAGGCCAAGCAGCATGACCAACGCATAGCTATACAAATATCCCGTTTGAAGTTTCGCGGCCCAGCGGCTGCTCAGTTGCACCACGCCTGCTGCGCCATTCGGCCCGAACCGATCGATCACGCCTTGATCGCCGCCCTTCCAGAACAGCTTACCGAACCAGAAAGAAGGCTTCACGAAGATGAGGTTGTAGAGCTCATCCCAATACCATTTGTTCAAGAGGAACTGATAAAGGCCACTGAACTGCCCAACGAAACGTCCCGGAATGCTCGTGTCCTTGATATAGGCCCACCAAGCGAGACCAAGGCCCATCAGCATCACGATCGAGGCGGAAAGCTTCACCAGCAACGGAACCTCATGCATCGCATGCATCAGATGTTCATCAAAAGCCAAGCTGCCCTTCCAGAAGTCCGCGCCATGTTCGGCACCGATAAAGCTGTGCGTGAAGGCATAGCCCGCAAAGATCGCACCCAGCGACAACAGGCCAAGTGGGATCAGCATCGCAATGGGGCTTTCATGCGGATGATATCCCAAAGTCCCATCGCTTGGCGCATGGTGATGATCGTCGTGCGCATGGTCGTCGTTGCCATGGTCGCCATGATGATGGCCATCATGCATCGCATGCTGGATATGTTCGGATTGATCCCAGCGTGCCTTGCCAAAGAAGGTGAGGAACATCAGCCGCCAGCTGTAAAAGCTGGTGAGCAGAGCCGCGAACACCGCCACTGCAAAGGCAATGCCGCCCGCTTCTGTTCCGCTGGCATAAGCCGCTTCGATAATCGCATCCTTCGAGTGGAAGCCTGCGAAACCCGCGTGCAGCCAGTAAATCCCGACGCCCGTGATCGCGAGCGTACCAATCATCATCGCCCAGAAGGTCAACGGGATATGTTTCCGCAACGCCCCATAATAACGCATATCTTGCTCATGATGCATCGCATGGATCACGCTGCCTGCACCCAAGAACAACAGCGCCTTGAAGAAGGCGTG
>DLOX01000064.1:3292-5695 GCA_002478575.1 Sphingomonadales bacterium UBA7473
TGAACAGGTGGAACATCGCCGCGCCATAAGCGCCAACGCCTGCCGCGAAGAACATATAACCCAGCTGTGAGCAGGTTGAATAAGCGATGACGCGCTTGATGTCGGTTTGGGTCGTGCCAACGGTTGCGGCGAACAGCGCCGTTGCAGCGCCGACCAAAGTGACCAAGGTCAGTGCCGTCTCTGACACTTCAAACAAAGGCGACAAGCGGCAGACCATGAAGACGCCTGCGGTGACCATCGTTGCTGCGTGGATCAAAGCGGAGACGGGCGTTGGCCCTTCCATCGCGTCTGGCAGCCAAGTGTGTAGCCCAAGCTGCGCCGATTTCCCCATCGCGCCGATGAACAGCAAGATGCAGAGCAACGTGATCGTATCGATGCGCATGCCAAGGAAGCCAATGGTCGATCCGGCATAGCCGGGCGCTGCGGCCAAGATGGTTGGAATGTCGACTGTGCCAAAGACCAAGAACACGCCAAAAATGCCCAGCGAGAAACCAAAATCCCCAACGCGGTTGACGACAAAGGCCTTGATCGCAGCGGCATTGGCGGTTGGTTTGTGATACCAAAATCCGATGAGAAGGTAGGACGCGAGGCCCACCCCTTCCCAGCCAAAGAACATTTGCACCAAGCTGTTAGACGTCACCAACATCAACATCGCGAAGGTGAAGAGGCTCAAATAAGCGAAAAAGCGAGGTTGGCTTGGGTCTTCAGACATATAGCCCCAGCTGTAGAGATGGACGAGCGCAGACACGCTGGTCACCACCACCAGCATCACAGCCGTCAGCGTATCAACACGAAGCGCCCAATCCGCGATCAAATCGCCGGACCGGATGAAATCGAGCACGGGCACAACCGTCGCCTCTGCGCTGCCATTCAGGAAGGAGATGAAGATCGGCCAGCTGAGTGCGCAAGAGATGAACAGCGCCCCTGTCGTCACGACTTTAGCCGCGACATTGCCAATCATCCGATTGCCGAGGCCCGCGATGATTGCTGCCAAAAGCGGCAGGAACACGATGAGTTTTATTGACTCCATGACGACCGGCTCACCCCTTCATCCGGTTGATATCATCCACCGCAATCGTTCCTCGACCCCGGAAGTAAATGACAAGAATGGCCAGACCAATGGCCGCTTCGCCCGCAGCCACGGTCAGCACGAACATCGCAAACACTTGGCCGACCAAATCGCCAAGATAGGCGCTGAAGGCCACCAGCTGTATGTTCACGCCCAGCAAGATAAGCTCAATCGCCATCAGGATGATGATCACATTTTTGCGGTTCATGAATATGCCAAGCACGCCCATGACGAAAAGGATCGCAGAGACGACGAGATAATGGTGAAGACCGATCATCATTTCCCGCCTTCCCCGTCACCCTGAACTTGTTTCAGGGTCCACGTGCGAGCCAGATGCCCAAAGTCAGAAATTGCCACAACCGTGGATGCTGAAACAAGTTCAGCATGACGGCGTTGAAGACCAATCACAATTCCACCCCCTGCCCTGATCCGGGTTGAAGCACACGCACCGCATCTTCGGGACGACGCTTGACTTGATCGCTGATATTTTGAGGCCGCACACCGGAACGTTCGCGGTGGGTCAGCACAATCGCACCGATCATAGCAACGAGCAGCACAAAGCCTGCCGCTTCAAACACATAAAGATAGTCGGAATAAATGACTGCGCCCATCGCCTGAATGTTGGACATTTGGGCAGGGTCCGGCGTGACGGCCGTCCGCTGCGCCAATTGCAATGGCCCGGCACTCCAAGCGCCACCCGCGATGATGATCTCGCCCGCCAACACAAGCGCAATCAACAGACCAAACAGCCCGTATTTAGCGACGCCCGCGCGCACCGCGACCACATCAATGTCTAACATCATGACGACGAACAGGAACAACACCGCCACTGCGCCGACATAGACGATGACCAGCAGCATTGCGATAAATTCCGCCCCCACAAGCAGCATCAGGCCTGCCGCGTTGAAGAAGGAGAGGATCAGCCACAACACCGAATGCACCGGATTGCGCGACAGGATCGTCAGCGCACCAGACAGCACAACCAAGGATGCGAAGAGATAAAAGGCGAAGACTTGGATCACGCGTGCCCCCTACCGATACGGTGCATCGGCGGCAAGGTTCGCGGCGATGGCGCGTTCCCATTTGTCACCATTGGCGAGGAGTTTGGCCTTGTCATAGAGCAATTCCTCGCGCGTTTCAGTCGCATATTCGAAATTCGGGCCTTCTACGATGGCATCCACGGGGCAGGCTTCTTGGCAGAAGCCGCAATAGATGCACTTCGTCATATCAATGTCATAGCGCGTGGTGCGGCGTGATCCGTCATCGCGAGGTTCCGCCTCAATCGTGATCGCTTGCGCGGGGCAAACCGCTTCGCACAGCTTGCACGCGATGCA
>DLOX01000064.1:5799-11933 GCA_002478575.1 Sphingomonadales bacterium UBA7473
GGCGAAATCGGGTTCTTCTCATAGGGGTAATTGATCGTCGCCTTCGCCTTGAAGAAATATTTCAAGGTGAGCGCGTGCGCTTTCACAAACTCCCACAGCGTGAAGGTTTTGATGAGATGGGCGATTGTGGTCATGCGTTAACACCTAGATCGCGGGCAGAAGCGCACCCGTCCCAAAATAAATCTTTTCCATCGAATATCTGGAGGTCCGCATCCGCCCGACCGTCTTCCCGAATGACATCATACACTGCCATCGAAAGTTCCACCTCAGGGGCCTTCCCAAATGCAACGAGCTTGCCGCTCCCACCGTAGCCATTTGTCTTGTCGAGCTTGAACCGATAGCGTCCAGCTAGTCTGTCGGGATGGCTAATACGGATGACCATCTCGCCATTAAAATCAAAGTCTTTTGGGCGTTGCAAAATAACTAGTGGAAACTGAGGCTCTCGACCGTTCCTCTTTTCGCGAGTAAAGGAACATGCGTCCGATGCGCCCGAGGACCGCATCATCGCGGCGACATTAGTCTTCGAAGGGCGCTCGCTGTCAAACCTCGTCATCATCAAATATCCACTCACCAAAAACACCCAGAAGAGCGATATCGGCAGAAACACCTTCCACCCCAAACGCATCAGTTGGTCATAGCGGAAGCGGGGCACAGTCGCCTTCACCCAAGCGAAGAGGAAGAAGAAGATCAGGAACTTCAAAAGCAACCAAATGAAGCCAGGCACCGCGTAAAGCGGCTCCCAATCAATCGGCGGCAAATATCCGCCCCAGAAGAGGACCGCGTTCAGCACGCACATCAAGATCACATTGGCATATTCGCCCAGCCAATAGAGCGCGAAGGCCATGGACGAATATTCGGTTTGATATCCGGCGACGAGCTCGCTTTCCGCTTCCGTCAAATCGAAAGGCGCCCGCGCAGTTTCGGCCAAGCTGGAGATGAAAAACAGCACCGCCATTGGAAACAGCAGCGGATTGAGCGCGAAGGCGTTGATGCCAAAGACATGGTCCTTCTGCGCCTCAACAATGCCCGTCATGTTGAACGTGCCTGCCCACAGCACAATCGAGATCAGGATGAAGCCAATTGAAACTTCATAGCTGACCATCTGCGCCGCGGCCCGAAGAGCGGAATAGAAGGGATATTTGGAGTTGGACGCCCAACCCGCAATGATAATGCCATACACCCCCAGCGAACTCGCCGCGAGGATATAGAGCAAGCCGACATTGATATCGGTCAGCACCACGCCCTTTTGGAACGGGATCACCGCCCACACGATCAAAGCGACTGTGAAGGTGATGATCGGAGCGATCAGGAATAGTCCACGGTTGGACGCTGTCGGGATGATGGTTTCTTGCAAGAAAACCTTCAAACCATCGGCAAAGCTTTGCAGCACGCCAAGCGGACCGACGACATTCGGCCCCCGCCGAAGCGCAAAGGCCGCCCAAAGCTTACGCTCCGCATAAATGATCATCGCGACCGTGAGCATCACAGGAAGCGCGATGAGGAGGATAAGGCTCAAATGGCTGAGGAACCAGCCAAAGCCTTCGCCCGCCCATGATTGGAACCATTGGGTATAGGTCATGCTAAATCCTCCCCATTCATGGGGAGGGGGACCGCCCGAAGGGTGGTGGAGGGGCGATTGGGAAGGTCACGGACGGCAACGGAGAGGCGGCACCTCCCCTCCACCACTGCGTGGTCCCCCTCGCCGCAAACGGGGAGGATTTTCAACGCCCAACTCATTCCGCAGCCTCCGCAAATTCGACGCCTTGCACCAATTCATCCGAGCAGCGCCGCATCGTGGCGGATGCGCGGCAGATGCTGTTGGTCAGGTAAAAATCCTTGATCGGATAGTCTGCGATGGTGCCGACGGGTTTAGCGGGCAATTTTGGTTCGACCCAACCATAGTCCGCCAAGCCTTCAACACCCAAAGCAGGCACAGCGGCCGCCATTGCGCTGCGAAGCTGATCGAGACTATCGAACGGCAATTTCGCACCGAGGACTTCAGACAAAGCCCGGAAGATGGACCAATCCTCTCGAGCATCACCGGGCGGGAAGACCGCCTTTGCTCCGCGCTGAATCCGGCCTTCCAAATTCACATAAGTGCCTGATTTCTCGGTATAGGCAGCGCCCGGCAGGATCACATCGGCATTGGCCGCGCCCTTATCGCCATGATGGCCGACATAGACTTTGAAGCTGCCTGCAAAGAGCGCATAATCCACGTCGTCAGCGCCGAGGAAGAAGGCCATTTTCGGGCTCTTCGCCGCCAGCGCCTTGATGCCGCCGTCATGCGCATAACCCAGCATCAGCCCGCCCATCCGCGCAGCCGCGAAGTGGAGGACGTTGAAGCCGTTCCAGCCCTCACGCACGAGGTTAAACTTCTTTGCGAAAGCTAAAGCTGCGCCGTGCACGCCTTCATAACGAAGCGCACCGCCGCCAACTATGATCGCAGGCCGTTCCGCCGATTTCAGGGCGTCGGCCAAAACCTTGGGCGGCTTCACTAGCGCGCCAAGATCGTCGCCCAGCCATTCAACTTTATAAGTCAGGTCTGTGACTGGACCGATAGCAAAGACCTTCGCCCGGCGCTTCCGCACAGCCTTTTGAATGCGCGTGTTGACTAGGGCAGCTTCACGACGAACGTCAGACCCCACCAGCAAGATCACATCGGCAGTTTCAATCCCCGCGATGGTGCTGTTGAAATTGACGGCACTCAGCGACGATGTGTCATAGGCGAGGCCCGTTTGCCGTCCTTCGAGCATCGCGCTTCCAGCCAAGACCCGCGCCGCGAACATGGTTTCGCAATCGACCATATCGCCTGCGATAACAGCCGCTTCGCCGCTCCACTGCGCTTTGATGGCCGCAAAGGCTTCGTTCCAGCTCGCCGCGACCAACTTGCCGCCGGTTCGCACATAGGGCTTGTCGAGGCGTCCATGGATCAAGCCATCAACCGCATGGCGCGTTTTATCGCTTGCCCATTCCTCATTCACCTCTTCGCTGATGCGCGGCACTGCGCGAAGGACGGCACGGCCGCGGCTATCGATGCGGATATTGGTGCCCACGGCATCCATCACATCAATCGAAGGTGTTTTGGTCAGCTCCCATGGCCGCGCTTCGAACGCGTAGGGCTTAGACGTCAGCGCACCGACGGGGCACAGATCAACGACATTGCCGCTGAGTTCACTCGTCACGGCCTTTTCGAGATAAGAGGTGATTTGCATCCCCTCGCCGCGCCCAATCGCGCCAATTTCTTCAATGCCGGCCACTTCCTCGGCAAAGCGGATGCAGCGCGTGCATTGGATGCAGCGCGTCATCACAGTCTTCACAATCGGCCCCATATATTTCTCAGTCACGGCCCGCTTATTCTCATCATAGCGAGAGGCACCGCGCCCATAGGCGACCGATTGATCCTGCAAATCGCATTCGCCGCCCTGATCGCAAATCGGGCAATCGAGCGGGTGATTGATGAGGAGGAACTCCATCACGCCTTCACGCGCCTTTTTCACCATCGGTGAATTGGTCTTGATGATCTGACCTTCGGAAGCGGGAAGAGCGCAAGACGCCTGCGGCTTAGGCGGCCCCGGTGCAACCTCGACCAAGCACATCCGGCAATTGCCCGCGATGGACAGCCGCTCATGGTAGCAGAAGCGGGGGATTTCCTTGCCCGCAAGCTCACAGGCTTGGAGAACGGTTGCTCCAGCGGGAACTTCGATTTCGGTGCCATCTACGGTGACTTTAGGCATTATCGCTTATCCTCGAGCGACGTGACGCTCACTGGCATTGATTTCGCGTTGCGATACAGAACTTCGGCAATCAGTCCCCGCAACACGCTCATTGAAAATTTGATTGTCATATCAACAGTTTTGGACATGCAAGAATTGAATGCGGGTCGCAATGATCGGAAAATACGCTTCTCTTCTTCTGAGACAAGGTAACTGAACACCAGAGCATGTGCTACTTCCGTATTCTCACGCACCACGCAATCTGCGAATTTTCGCAGCCCGATATGAACATCTTCATCCGGTTTTGGCACAGCAGAAGCGCCCACGCTAAAATCGACTGATGCCAATGACGAGAAGTCTGGTGTTTTGGATCGCGAGTAGTCGGTTCTGTAAAGATACTCATAGGCGCTACCCCGATAGAGTCCCTCTTGAAATCTCATCTCTCCTGAAGAGAAACAGTCAATTTCCGTTATTGAACGCACTTTCTTGATTGCCAGTTTTGACCCCGGGAAAGTAGCCAAGTAGCTTTCGACGCTACGTCTTGCCGATTCCCCCGTACATTTCGCATAGTTTTGCATGGTTATCCGGCCTCGATCGACAGGACTCAATGTGCCGTGAGCCATCTGAGCCGGGCTTGGGCCGATGTGCGTACCAGTATTTTGAGCCATCGCCGATACCATGGGAAAGTTGATGGCAATGCACACAAAAATGGCTCTAATTCTCACTCCGCCGCCTCCACCGTCTGCGCTTCGGCCGGATAAAGCTTGTGAAACAACGCCTCCGCTAAGCTAGCGCGCAGCGATTCCCGATTTCCTGTGAGCTTAGCTCCAACACGCAGACATTTTCCCAATGTCTCGCCAATACCAGCAAAGGCCTTCCCCTCTTCCGGCGTAATGGGATCAGCGCGAAGGATCGCAAGTACGGCGGACGGGTTGGTCTCAACAGAACAGACTGACATTTCGTCAACTGCCGAATCTCTCGTCGTCGCAGCAAACCAAGGCCTCGTGTAAACTGCAGGTCCCGGAACCGGGGCAAGCTCAAGACCTTTTGTTTTCTTTTCGACGTAAGCCTCGGAAAGATAACCGCGCGCCAAGTCATCGGGAATGTAGACAATCGACTCTTCGGCGCCACTGCTTTCGGTTTCGTCAGAACATAGTGTGGAATTGAAAAGCGAGCGTCTTAGATCCTCGGCTTGCTCAACTGTAGCAGCATTTAAGTATCGGCGGGTTAAATCCCCTCGACGATTGACCAAACACTCAGACAAGCGATGGGCCTTTCCGACAGCTCTTGCACGATCAACTTTCTCGACAGTCTTCAGCCGTTCCCCAAGCCGCGATCCGACTGGCGGGTCATTGGCCAACGCCGGAACGGCCGACCACCCACAAACAGCAAGTGTGCTTACGGCTATAAATTGGCGCGAGAAGAGCCTCACTCCGCAGCCTCCAACATTTCTGCAGGAACACCAGCCCGTTCAATAATCCGCCGCTCCATCTCGGGGCGGAAATGTTTGATCAGACCTTGGATTGGCCAAGCCGCTGCATCGCCAAGGGCACAGATGGTGTGCCCTTCGACTTGCTTGGTCACTTCATACAACGTGTCAATCTCTGAGATGTCGGCATTGCCTTCGCGCAGCCGCTCCATCACGCGCCACATCCAGCCTGTGCCTTCGCGACACGGCGTGCATTGGCCGCAGCTTTCATGCTTATAGAAGTAAGAAAGCCGAGAAATGGCGCGGACGATATCTGTGGATTTGTCCATCACGATCACAGCCGCTGTGCCAAGGCCAGAGCCAACCGCCTTCAGCCCATCAAAATCCATTGGCGCATCGATGATCTGGGACGCTGGCACCAAAGGCACGGACGATCCGCCGGGGATCACGGCAAGAAGATTGTCCCATCCGCCGCGAATTCCGCCGCAATGCTTTTCGATGAGATCGCGGAAAGAAATGCTCATTTCCTCCTCAACCACGCAAGGCTTATCGACATGGCCGGAAATCTGGAACAGCTTGGTGCCCTTGTTCCCCTCACGGCCAAAGCTCGCGAACCACTCCGCGCCGCGCCGCAGGATCGTCGGGACAACGGCAATGCTCTCCACATTATTCACGGTCGTGGGGCAGCCATAAAGGCCCGCGCCTGCCGGGAAGGGAGGCTTCAGGCGCGGCTGGCCCTTTTTGCCTTCAAGGCTTTCGATCATCGCGGTTTCTTCACCGCAGATATAGGCCCCTGCGCCGCGATGGACGAAGACGTCGAAATCATAACCCGATTTGGCAGCATTCTTGCCGATCAGCCCGGCGGCATAAGCCTCTGCAACCGCCGCCTCCAGCACCTTGGCCTCGAAAATATATTCGCCGCGAATATAGATATAGGCCGCCCGCGCCCGCATTGCGAAGCCCGCAACCAGCGCGCCTTCGATCAGCTTGTG
>DLOX01000272.1 GCA_002478575.1 Sphingomonadales bacterium UBA7473
CTGCCTCGCGCCTGATTATTTGATGGTGCCTAAGGAGAAGGAGGCCGAGGTTGTATCTGGTCTCCAAAAGTCCGTGTCTGTTCTCTATCCGACTTTACTCGACAACCCGGACTATACCTCCGTCATCAATGCGCGCCATCGGGATCGACTGCGCGGTTATCTCGATGATGCTCGAGAAAAGGGCGGGGAAGTGATTGAAGTAAACCCTGCCAACGAGGATTTCGCATCCTCCAATGGCAATAAGATGCCGCTCTATCTCGTTCGGAACCCGACCGACGATATGAAGGTGATGCAGGAAGAGATTTTCGGCCCGGTGCTTCCCATCAAGACCTATGAAAAGGTCGAAGAAGCAATTGACTATGTGAACAAAAATGATCGCCCGCTTGGCCTCTATTATTTCGGCCAAGATGGGGGTGAAGAGCGCACGGTTATGGACCGCACCATTTCAGGCGGCGTGACCATCAATGATGTGGTTTTCCATGTGTCCATGGAGGAGTTGCCCTTTGGCGGCATTGGTCCGTCAGGGATGGGCAGCTATCATGGGCATGAAGGCTTCAAGACCTTCAGCCATGCCAAAAGCATCTATCATCAGCCCAAGATCAATGTTTCAAAGCTGGGTGGTTTCATGCCACCTTATGGCGACGCGACGAAGAAATTCATCGCCCGCGATTTTAAGAAGTAGGCTGGGTTAGGTCGTTTTGCGGCCAAAACTAGGACGAGGGGGCTCTGGTCTATTGCCGGGGCCATCACTCGGTGCTGGTTCTGAGCGGTTCGCGAGATAGCGCTCCAACGCAGCATCGGCGTCAAACCCTGTGTCTTGCTTGATCGAGGCTGGGCGCTTGAAAAGTGGCGCGTTGAGCGTTGAAGGCTTTTGTTTTCCGAAAAGGGACCGGACACAAACGAAGAAGCAATAGCCGGCCAAAATTACGAGACCAAGCGCTGCGACATGACAGACAAGACGGTCTGATGACACGCCATTGGGGTTGATTGGAAAGCTGTCGCCAACGCGCTCGACCACTTTGCTTACTGAGAGCAAAACAAAGCCACCGATCAAATGCAGCATTGTGCGTGAATTAACAGGGTTAATCATAAGACCGTCCATAACTTGGTGCGGTGGAGGCAATGCGCATCACGCTGAACCCCCGTTCAATAACGCGGCCTTCATCGATCGCGACAAGGCCGCGGCGAAATTCAGCTTCGGCAGCGGCATTATAGCCGGCCATAGATTGCCCCTCGCCCAACCATGCGAGGCCCGTGACATCATAAGCAATTACAGCATTACTTTGAGCTCCGCCGTCGAGTGGTTCAAACTTGACGGAGGCCGTCACAAGCGGCTTTTTGCCGGGGCTGTGAAGGATCAATTGGATCGATCCATCCGTCATGGCTTGAACGGTTTTGGCCTTGTCATGCGCTACGTCACCGCTTTTTAGATAGTTTAACATCAGCCGATGCGCCTTTTCTGGGCGCTCAGTGATGAGCAGCTCAAATTCCTGAGGATCGCTTCCGGGAAGAGGGTAACGCTCCTTATGCATGATCCAGCTCGTGATGAAGCCGAACGACATGATCAGGAGGAAATAGGCCCCACAGCCCAAACGAAAAAGACCGACCAACGCTTCCATGATCGCAGGGTTAGCAGATGGCCGTTAAAGAAAAGTGGATTGGCAGACATGCACCAATGCTTGACCCAAAGCCCGCCCCCCGCCACTAGTCACCGCCTATGACGCAAGAGACTGACTCGCTGAGCTTTGAAGCTGCTTTGAAGGAATTAGAGGGCATCGTTGCTCGCCTAGAAACCGGCGACGCGGCGCTTGATGAATCCATTTCGCTCTACACGCGCGGCGAAGCCCTCAAATCTATTTGCGAAAAGCGGCTTAAGGATGCGCAGGCACGGATTGAAAAGATCACCCTAGGGCCAGATGGCGCGCCGACTGGCACAACCGCCTTTGACGCGGCTTAGTCTTTAGATGACCGATTTCTCTTCGTTGTTGATCAGCGAAAGCGCTGCCGTCGCGAAAGACGTGGATCGCGCTTTTGATCTGCTGCTGGCTGTGCCCGACGATCCAAGAGCGCCCTTATTTGAGGCGATGCGCCACGCCGCAATTGGCGGTGGCAAACGGATGCGGCCCTTGCTTGTCAACGCCACCGCGCGTCTCTTCAATGTCTCGCAAGATGCTGCTCTCCGCGTCGGTTGCGCGATTGAGGCGATCCATGTCTATTCCCTGATCCATGATGATCTGCCGTGCATGGATGATGATGACATGCGGCGCGGCAAGCCGACGGTACACAAGGCGTTTAACGAAGCCATTGCTGTTCTCGCGGGGGACTCGCTGCATGCGCTGGCCTTCGAATGGCTGGCGGAAGATGAAACCCATCCTGATCCCTTTGTGCGATCAGAATTGGTTTTGGAAATCGGCAAAGCATCAGGGCCATCTGGCATGGCCGGCGGGCAGATGATGGATTTGGCTGCTGAAGGCCAAGAATTTGATCTGGCAACCATCACGCGGCTTCAACAGTTGAAGACAGGCGCGCTCATCATGGTTTGCGTTGAGGCTGGAGCCATTTTGGGCCGAGTGCCGCCTGAAGGCCGTGTTCATCTGCGCGCCTATGCGCGTGACATTGGGCTTGCCTTTCAGATCGCCGACGATTTGTTGGATGCGGAAGGCGATGCCGCTGTCACGGGTAAGGCCGTGGGTAAAGACGCCGATGCGGGGAAGGCGACGTTCCTTTCCATCCTTGGCATAGACAAGGCTCGGGCACAGGCGCATCTTCTTGTTGATCAAGCGATTTCGCATCTCTCCAGCTATGGACCAGAGGCTGATTTGCTAAGAGCAATTGCCCGTTATGTCATCGAAAGGGACCGATAAGATCATGACCCGCATTGGCGTTTACCCTGGCACCTTTGATCCAATCACCTTGGGCCATATGGATATCATCAAGCGCGGCGCAAAGCTGGTCGATACGCTTGTGATTGGTGTCACTACCAACCCCAGTAAATCGCCCATGTTCAGCCTCGAAGAACGATTGGCGATGGTGGAGCGCGAGACGGCGGATATCGAAGGGATCAAGGTTGTGGCCTTTGACGCGCTGCTGATGAAATTTGCCGAGCAGCAGGGAGCCAATGTTATTGTTCGCGGGCTTCGTGCTGTGGCTGACTTTGAATATGAATTTCAAATGGCGGGCATGAACCAGCAGCTGAATGATGATATTGAAACGGTGTTTTTGATGGCTGATGTCGCGTTGCAACCCATTGCGTCCAAGCTGGTCAAGGAAATCGCCATCTATGGTGGCGCCATTGGCAAGTTCGTGAGCGCCGCAGTTGAGCAAGAAGTGGTTGCTCGGGTTGAGGTCATTGGCAAAAAAGGGCAATGAAGCGTTCAGAAAGAAAACGCTAAGCCATGAATGTTTCAGGAGAATATGTGTGTTGAGAAAACTGATTGTCATGGTGATGATGGCTTTGGCCTGCGTCAGCGTCGCCCATGCAAAGAAGAAGCCTAAGCCAACGCTTGTAGCCCCGATTGTTTCAACGACCCCTCCCGTTACGGCGGAAGATACGCTGGTGCTCCAGCTTTCAACGGGCGGCAATGTGCGCATTCAATTGCGGCCAGACAAAGCCCCGGGGCATGTTGAGCGGATCAAGACCTTGGCTCGCGCCGGCTTCTATGATGGTTTGCTGTTTCACCGTGTGATCGAAGGCTTCATGGCACAGACGGGTGACCCGCAGGGCAATGGCCAAGGCGGATCGCCCCTTCCAGATTTGAAGGCCGAATTTAACGAACTTCCCCATTTGCGCGGGACGCTCTCTATGGCGCGTGCTGATAGCAATGACTCGGCTAACAGCCAGTTTTTTATCTGCTTTCTGCCAGCGATGAAGCTCGACAATAAATATACTGTGCTCGGCCGGGTAATCTCCGGCATGGAATTTGTGGACGCAATTGAACGGGGCGAGCCACCTGCAAACCCATCGCGGATCGTGCGAGCGTTCATTCAATCTGACGGGCCAAATGCCGCCCGGGTTCCATTGGTCGCCGCTGCTCCGGCTTCTTAAGGTATTTCGCTACCCATCCCGTCCATGCCGAGCTTATCGAAGCATTGTCTTTCACGTCCAAACAACCCTTCGACAAGCTCAGGGTGAGCGGGTAGGGGCCATGGTCCCCTTCACTCACCGATAGTCCTATGCGCGTAGACCTTTTCGATTTCACTTTGCCGACCGAAAATATCGCGCTCAGGCCAGCGCGACCGCGAGACAGTGCGAAATTGCTCGGCGTCTCTGGTGGCGCGCTCCAAGACCATATCGTTCGCGATCTGCCATCGCTCCTGCAACCCGGCGATTGCCTGGTCTTCAACGACACGCGTGTGATCCCAGCCCAGCTGGAGGGGAAACGTGGGGAGGCGAGCATCGGCGCGACGCTCCACAAGCGTGAAGGTTTGCGTGCTTGGCGAGCGTTCCTCCGCAATGCCAAGCGTGTTCGCAATGGGGATCGGATCGATTTTGGCAAAGATGTGTTTGCGTCGGCCAGCGAGCGTTCCGATGACGGCAGTGCGCTTTTAACCTTCGAAGGTGATGAGCCCATCGAGCTCTTGCTTGAACGTGCAGGCCATATGCCGCTTCCGCCCTATATCGCGAGCAAGCGGCCGACAGATGCGCAAGATGCCTCCGACTATCAGACGATGTTCGCTAAAGAAGATGGTGCGGTGGCGGCACCCACTGCTGCTCTGCATTTCACCGATGAACTGATGACAGGGCTCCGCGAGCGGGGTGTCTTAACAGAAACGCTCACGCTGCATGTTGGGGCAGGGACCTTCCTTCCCGTCAAAGCTGACGATACGGACGACCATAAAATGCACGCCGAATGGGGCCGGATCGATCCCGAAACTGCAGCGCGGTTGAATGCTGTTCGGTCGGAGGGCGGACGGATCATTGCTGTGGGAACGACGTCGCTCCGCCTCCTCGAAAGCGCGGCCAACGAACGCCGCCAAATTTTGCCCTTCGAAGGAGACACGGCTATCTTCATCACGCCCGGATATCGCTTCAAAGGCATTGACGGCTTGATGACCAATTTTCATCTGCCCAAATCGACCTTGTTCATGCTGGTCAGCGCCTTGATGGGGCTGGATGTAATGCAGGCTGCCTATGCGCACGCCATCGCAAATGGCTATCGCTTCTATAGCTATGGAGATTCGAGCCTTTTGCTGCCAAACGCGGCAGCATGACTAACCGTTTCTCTTTCACCATCAACGCGACTGACGGCAAAGCGCGCACGGGCCTCATTCAAATGAAGCGCGGCGAAATCCGCATGCCTGCTTTCATGCCGGTCGGCACAGCTGCAACTGTGAAGGGCATGAAGCCTGCCGATGTGCGCGGCATTGGGGCGGATATCATCCTCGGTAACACCTATCATCTCATGCTGCGCCCAGGGGCTGAGCGGATGGACCGGCTCGGCGGTTTGCACAAGTTCATGCAATGGGATCGGCCTATCCTGACGGACAGCGGTGGATATCAAGTGATGAGCTTAGCGGCACTTCGCAAAATCACTGAGCAAGGCGTTACTTTCGCAAGCCATATCGATGGATCGCGGCACATGTTGTCGCCGGAACGATCTATGGAAATCCAGCGGCTTTTGGGGTCTGACATTGTCATGGCCTTTGATGAATGCCCGGCCAATGGCGTCTCTCGCGATGAAGCGACTAAGTCGATGGAAATGTCCATGCGCTGGGCGCGGCGTTCCCGCGATGCCTTTGATGCGGGCGAAAATCCGGGTGCATTATTTGGCATTCAGCAGGGATCTTTGGACGAAGATCTGCGGCTGCGGTCCGCTCAGGCGCTGACCGAGATTGGCTTTGATGGCTATGCCATTGGTGGCTTGGCGGTGGGAGAGGGGCAGGAGGCTATGTTCGGCTGCCTAGACTATGCGCCGGGGCAATTGCCTGCCGATAAGCCCCGATACCTGATGGGTGTGGGGAAGCCCGATGATATTGTCGGTGCGGTCGAACGCGGCGTTGATATGTTTGATTGTGTGTTGCCTACCCGATCTGGCCGCAATGGCCAAGCCTTCACTTGGGATGGCCCAATCAACATTCGCAACGCCAAATTTGCGGAGGACCAAACCCCGGTCGATCCGGAATCGCCGATCGCCGGATGGAGCAAGGCCTATCTCCACCATCTCGTTAAGTCCGGCGAAATGCTGGGTGCCATGCTGATGACGGAGCATAATCTTTGGTTCTACCAACAGCTGATGCAGCGGCTGCGCGATGCGATTTCGGCGGGGAAGCTTAGTGAGTTCGCGTCGGCTTTTCGGGCTAGGTATCAGCGCTAAAGCTCAAATCCATTATTGGTGAGCCGCAACCTTCTCACATCAAAACCAAGCATATGCTGAGCCTGCGCGGCCACAGTATTGGCATATTGAGACTTTTGTGTCCCGCCCGTTTGCTTCGCCAATTCATACCCCGCTTGAACGAAGATCGCGAGCATCAGCGCAGAATCAGAGGCACTTTGCTTTTGTTGCGGGGACAGCGATGTGATCGAACTGTCGTTGGACAAGAAACCCGCGATTTGATTGCGCAGCGCCGCCGCTTGGGTCCTCGTTGCGTCACTTTCGTCCATTTTCGAAACCGACCGGAATGTTTCAAGCAAAACGGCCATGCTATCCGCGAGGTTGTTGACGCTCATCCCATATTGATTGGCGAACTCCTTCTCAACCAAGCTGAAGGGGGCATTGGGTGGCATAACCGTATCCAATAACGCTTTTGTGATGGGATCAGCAGCGCCCAAGCTGGAAACGAACGCCGCTCGCGTGTCGCGCCGCAATTGAGCCGAAGGTGTGAAAGCAAAGTCCCTTGCACTGGCACCTCCTAAGCTTGCGCTTTGGGCTGTATTGGCCTTGGAAAAGGCTTGTACAAGGCTCCCAAAAGACAAGCCGCCGACCACCGCGCTCGGGCCACTGGGGGCAACAGGTGTTTGCTGTTGCACTGCAACGGGCTTGGCAAAGCGCTGCAAATTCTCCTTTGCGACAGACGCATATTCACCCTTGGGATAACGCTTCAGATAGTCGCGATAGCTGCTTTCGGTATTGGCATTCATGGTGCCTTGCCAGAACAAGGCTTCAGACGTTTGAGCGCTGACAACAGGAGGCTGTAGATTTTGGTTTGCGGTTACCGGGGCAATCGGCCCGTTCTTACTTGGCACGAAGTAAAAAGCTTTCCCAGAGAGGGAGCCATAGGTGAAAGGCTCCTGCGCTCGTCCCGTTGCATCAAGAACATCATCCCGCACCGCGCGGAATAGTAGGCTGATTTCCAACCCCGGTTCGACCAAGCGTTTCGCCAGCGATTCTGCAAACGGGCTATTGGCACCTTCGCCATCTGATGCAGTCGCACCAGCCTTTGCCGCATAGACAACCAGCGTTTCCCCTTCCGGCTCAACAGCGGCAAGACCGCGCCCCACGGCCCGATTGCGCATGGTGCGCTGCATAGAGGCGATGAAGGGATTGTTCCGGCAGGCATCCAGCACAACGATGCGCATCTTGGCGGCTTCGGTCATCAACATCGCAGTGTCGAGCCGCGTAGCTTCCACCTCCAAGTCCCTGTCTCTCAGCAACCGTGCATCGGTTGGGATTAGATAATTCTGGCCTCCGGCCTCAATGCCATGGCCAGCATAATAGACGATCGCAACATCCGCACCTTCGGCCTTTTGCCCAAACAGCGAAAGCTCCCGTTCCATCGCCGCTTTGCCCAAGTCGATCCGAACATCAACCGATGTGAAGCCTGTTTTGCGAAGCGATGCCGCGACCAATTGCGCGTCGGCCGCTGGATTTTTGAGGCTGGTGGCGCTTGTATATTTGGAATTGGCAATGATCAGCGCGACGCGCTTTGCCTCAGCGGGTTGAACAAAGGCTGGGGCCAGCAGCAGCAAGAGGGCCAGTAGCACGCGGATCATCCCATCCCCCGTTCTAGGCAGTCGAGGCACGCTAGCAGGCCAATTTCGTTCCGCAAGCCCGCAGACCCATTGGCAATCGCAATTTTCATGCATATGGCCATTTGCATGGAACCAGTCAGCACAATCGAAGGCAAAGCCTATCCCTTTGGCCTCAAAAATGTCGATACAGATGTTATCATTCCCGCCGAATGGCTGAAAACGATCAGCCGGTCCGGCCTTGGCAAAGGGGCGTTCGAAGCCCTTCGCAAGGATCCGGACAATCTGTTCGACAGCGCCGAATATGCAGGCTCCCCCATCCTGATTGCCGGCGACAATTTCGGGTGCGGGTCCAGCCGCGAGCATGCCGCATGGGCACTTGACGATATGGGTATCAAAGCCGTCATCGCTCCGTCCTTTTCCGACATTTTTTCGGGCAACGCGTTCAAAAATGGTTTGCTGACAGTGGTACTGCCGCAAGAGGCCATTGACCGGTTGATGGAGGTCGCCAAGACTGACCCCATCCATATCGACTTGGAAAACCAGATGGTGACCACACCGTTTCAGGACCGTTTCACCTTTGAAATCGACCCGTTTCGCAAACACTGCCTGTTGAACGGGCTGGACGACATCGGC
>DLOX01000096.1:0-131 GCA_002478575.1 Sphingomonadales bacterium UBA7473
ATGGGCTATCGCGGCTATGGCCTTCCTGTTTCTGAACTGATTGCAGAGGGCAATATCGGCCTGATGCAAGGCGTGAAAAAGTTTGAGCCCGATCGGGGCTTCCGCTTGGCCACCTATGCCATGTGGTGGAT
>DLOX01000096.1:183-12552 GCA_002478575.1 Sphingomonadales bacterium UBA7473
ACCTATGCCATGTGGTGGATCAAAGCATCGATGCAGGAATTCATCTTGCGCAGCTGGAGCCTTGTGAAGCTTGGCACCACAGCGGCGCAAAAGAAGCTGTTCTTCAATCTCAGGAAGATGAAGAATAATCTTGATGCCTATGATGATGGCGATTTGCGCCCTGAAGATGTCAAGAAAATCGCGACCGACCTTGGCGTGACTGAGGAAGAAGTGATCAGCATGAACCGCCGCATGTTGGGCGGTGGCGATACATCACTCAATGTTTCGCTCAGCGAAGATGGTGAAGGCCAGCAATGGCAAGACACGCTTCAAGACGGCGGCCCGTTGCAAGATGAGGTCTATGCCGAAACCGAAGAACGCGTCGTTCGCCGCGCCATGCTGGTTGAAGCCATGGAATCGCTTTCAGATCGCGAGAAACATATCCTGACCGAGCGTCGCTTGATCGATGAACCCCGCACCTTGGAAGAGCTAAGCCAGGAATTTGGCGTCAGCCGGGAACGGGTCCGTCAGATCGAAGTTCGTGCTTTTGAAAAGCTCCAAAAGGCAATGATGCGCGTTGCTGGCGAGCGGAATATGCTCGCTATTGCGGGCTAAGCTTTCCCCGGCGGACGAGCGCCAAGGCCAATAGCGCGTAGCCTAACCCCAAGCACCAACCGGCGACGATGTCGGTTGGCCAATGGACGCCAAGCATGGGGCGTGAGAGGCCAACAAGCAGGGCAAGCACCAGCGCTGCACCGATCCGAACCTTCGCGGAGCCAACCGGCACCAGCAATGCGATCGTCAAGAAAATCGCCATTGCGCCCGTTGAGTGGCCGCTGGGCATCGACATGCTGGTCGCATGATCAAGCTGAGGCACCAGGTCGGGTCGAGCGCGTCCAAAGATGGCCTTCAAAAGGTCAGATGTAACGCCTGCCAATACGGGCAAAACGACCAAGATGATCGCGGTCCGCCGTTCCTTCTTCCAAAGCAGGAAAAGGGCGGCCAATGCCAACCAAATCGCGCGCTGCGATCCATCGCCGATCCAGGTGATCGCTTTGGTGGCTGAGATCAGAGCCTCTGACGATGTGCCTTCGCGCAGGGCCAATTGCAGCAAGACTGTTTTGTCGAGAGCTATGACTTGCGGCAAAAGCGCAAGCAGGCCCACCCCAACGCACGCGGCTATCAATGCGATCGGGAGGGCGAGTGAAGATTTTTTGTGTTCGAGAGACGTCGTCATTTTGGCGTTTTCGTTTTCTTTACAGGCTTTTCCCATAGAAGCTCATTGCCAAAGCCAAGCACTGGGGCATCTTCATCAGCCATGGTTTCCATGGGATTGCGGTCCATATAGTCGATCAACTCATTTAGCGAGGCTGGCCCCGTCGGCTTTTCCCCCTTGGGTGGTCGGGGGAGGTCGCGGCCTCGGTCCATCAACTGGGATACTTGAGGAGGCCGGCCTCCGGTGCCGCCCGGAGGCGGGGATGGAGGCAATTGAGCTGAAGCAAATTGAGTTGATATGAGTATTAAGAATCCCGCACCAAATATTTGCTGCGGCTTCATTTTACAGCCTTCATGACAATGCCGCCTTTGATAACCACATCGACGCTTTCCAATTCCCGCACATTGGTCGTTGGATCGCCATCGACAGCAATCATGTCTGCCAAGCGCCCCACAGCAATAGCGCCAATCTCGCCTTCGCGTCCCAAAGCTTGAGCTCCGTTCCGGGTAGCAGCTTGGATTGCTTCCATCGGCGTCATGCCAAACTGCACCATCGTCTTAAACTGCCCACCAGCGCTGCCATGCGGCATCACGCCCGCATCCGATCCAAAGACCATTTTCACGCCCGCCTTGTGTGCCTTACGGAAATTATCCCGTTGAATTTGAGCAACTTCACGGTCTTTTCTGAGATTATCTTCCAACACGCCATTTTTCTTGCCCTCAGACTGGGTATAGTCTGTGTTGAAGATATCCATGGAAAACCAGACGGGCTGTTTGCGCTCTGCAGCAAGCTTAATGCCTTCATCATCGACAAGGCTGGCATGCTCAATTGTATCAATGCCTGCCTTGATCGCGGCCTTAATGCCGTCAGCACCATGGGCATGAGCCGCAACGCGCAGGCCCCATTGGTGCGCTTCGTCGGCAATGGCCTTCAACTCGGCCTCAGACAGCTGCTGCTGGCCCGGCTCTGTGTTGCGAGAGAATACACCGCCCGTTGCGCAGACCTTGATCACCTGCGCGCCGAATTTCCTCTGACGGCGGACTTGGTAGCGCAATTCCTCAACGCCATCGCCAACGCCCTCTTCCTTCTTCGATTTTTCGAGACTGGGCGGCAAGAAGGTGGAATCGCAATGCCCACCCGTAGCACCAAGCGCATAGCCCGCAGGCACGATCCGGGGGCCAGTCGCATAACCATCCGCAATCGCTTGCATCAGGCCAATGTCATTGCGATTGCTGGATCCAACATTCCGAACCGTCGTAAATCCGGCATCCAACATCGCCCGCGCATTGCCGACCGCTGTCATCGCCCAAAAGCTATCCGTATATTCTAGCCCGCGATACCCACCGATGTCGGCAGGGCTGTCGAGATGAACATGCATATCGATGAGGCCAGGAAGGAGCGTTCGATTGCCAAGGTCAGTGATTTTCACGCCCTGAGGCAGCGTTGTCGCAGCGATGTTCGAAATTGAGACAATCCGCCCCGCCTTCACGCCGATCAAGGGCCCTTCCACCATTTTGCCCGCAAGCACATCGACCATGCGCGCGGCAGTGAAATATTCCACCTCTTCCGCCGCTTGGGCAGGCTGAGACACAGAGACAGCCGCAGCGAAGGCCATGATGGGAAGGTGATTGCGAAGTTTGAGAGCAAGTTTTTTCATCTGTCGAAGCTGACAGCGAAAATCCTTCTTTGCAAGTGCGCGAAAAGGCCTAGCTCAAACTAAGAAGAGAAGTCAGTCGATCCCCTTGCCCTCAACACGCAGCTTAAGGCCTGCCGTGAACAATGGCGTTGTCGCTTTGGCAAATTTGCCTGGCGTCATCCCTGAAAAGTGCCGGAATTCCCGATTGAGATGCGACTGATCAAAATAGCGCAGTGTCGCAAGGATTTCGTCACCCGGCGAGCTAAACCCGCGCATGGACTCCGCCATATCAAGGAAACGACTCCGCCTCAAAATCGCTTTGGGGCTGATCCCATAGGAGCTGAGGCAACGCCGCTCCAATTGACGCACCGACAATCCGATATGGCGCGACACTTCTTCCATTTTGATCGTGCTGTCATTCCGGGCAATCTGTTCAAAATGGGCGATTTTGTCATCCACTTTGTTGCGTTTCACAATCGCAAGCTGTGCACTGACGGCACGTTCCATCGCAGCGACAACGGCTTGATCCGTTTTGGCTTTTTCAATGTCTTTCAACAGATCGTCTGCCAAGCTGCCCCAGCTTTCCTGCAAGGGAACCATGCGATTGACGTATAGCGTCGCTGAATCCTTGAAGAGCGCGCGCCAGGCACTTGGCCGGATCGCAAAGCCAACAACGCGGAACGGGCCTTTCACCCGAACCTTCAAAGGCGCCGAATTACTGCCGAACAGAAGGATTTTGCCGGGATTGATCCAATGGTCAGGCTCTGACTCAACCTGCCAATCACCCTTCATCACAACGCGAATGAAGGCATTTTCAGCGAGCAAGCGATCTTCAATCACCGTGTCTTCGGGCAAAGCCGCATCAAAGACATAGTAACGTCGCACATAAGGATTCAGCTCCGGCGACGGCGCATAATTTCGCGACGCTAGCATAGCTGCAAATTTCCTTCCCCAATAAACCCAAAATTCGCTTTCAACAAAAGAGCGCAGAATGCAAGCCTTGGCATATGGATGCCCCTTCCCTATAGACTTGTCATGACTGACCAAGAACAAATCATTCCAAACCAATCCGAATATGGCGCAGACTCGATCAAGGTGCTGAAGGGCCTCGATGCGGTCCGCAAACGCCCTGGCATGTATATCGGCGATACTGATGACGGCAGCGGCCTCCACCATATGGTGTTCGAGGTCTCTGACAATGCCATTGACGAGGCTTTGGCGGGCCATTGCGACCGCATTCTCATTCAATTGAACGCGGACGGATCGGTTACGGTCGAAGATAATGGTCGCGGCATTCCAACCGGCATTCACGCCGAAGAAGGCGTATCGGCCGCAGAAGTCATCATGACTCAGCTTCACGCCGGCGGAAAGTTTGAGAATACGTCAGACGATAATGCTTACAAGGTTTCCGGCGGCTTGCATGGCGTCGGCGTCTCGGTCGTCAATGCTTTGTCGATCCGGTTGGACCTGACGATTTGGCGCGATGGCCAAGAACATTATATGCAGTTCAGCCTTGGCGATGCCGTTGCGCCCTTGAAAGTGGTTGGCCCCGCGCCTGAAGGCAAAAAGGGCACACAAGTTACTTTCCTGCCCTCGCCTGAGACGTTCAAGATCACAGAATTTGATTTTGAGAAGCTGGAAACCCGCTATCGCGAGCTTGCCTTCCTCAATTCCGGCGTGCGGATTTTCTTGGCCGATGCGCGCCATGCCGAACGCGTGGAGCATGAGCTTTATTTCGAAGGCGGCATTGCAGCGTTCGTCAAATATCTGGACCGCGCCAAGACGCCGCTGTTCCCCGATCCGATTTCGGTATCCGGTCAGCGCGACGGCATTGGTATTGATGTCGCGTTGGAATGGAATGACAGCTATTATGAAAATGTGCTGTGCTTCACCAACAACATCCCACAACGGGATGGCGGCACCCACTTGGCGGCGTTTCGCTCTGCCTTGACGCGTACGATCAACAATTATGCTGAAAAGTCGGGCCTGATGAAGAAAGAGAAGGTCTCTTTAACAGGCGAAGATATGCGCGAAGGCTTGACGGCGATTGTCTCCGTAAAGCTGCCCGATCCCAAGTTCAGCTCGCAAACAAAAGACAAGCTCGTCTCCTCCGAAGTGCGTCAGCCTTTGGAAAGCTTGATGTCTGACAAGATGGCGGAGTGGCTGGAAGAAAATCCCGCAAATGCCCGCTCGATCATCCAAAAGATCATCGATGCCGCTGCTGCCCGCGAAGCTGCCCGCAAAGCGCGGGAAGCCAGCCGCAAATCCGTGATGGGCATTGCCTCCCTCCCCGGCAAATTGGCCGATTGCCAAGAGAAGGATCCCGCCAAGTCCGAACTGTTCCTCGTTGAAGGGGACAGCGCTGGCGGCTCTGCCAAGCAGGGCCGTGATCGCCACTATCAAGCGATCCTGCCGCTGAAGGGTAAAATCCTGAACGTCGAACGCGCCCGATTTGATCGGATGCTTTCGTCGAAGGAAGTCGGCACGCTCATCCAGGCGATGGGGACAGGCATTGGCCGCGACGATTTCAACATTGAAAAGCTGCGGTATCACAAGGTTGTGATCATGACCGACGCTGACGTGGATGGCGCGCATATCCGCACTTTGCTGCTCACCTTTTTCTATCGGCAAATGCCGGAGATTATCACAGGCGGCTATCTCTACATCGCGCAGCCGCCGCTCTACAAAGTCGCGAAGGGCCGTTCAGAAGTCTATCTGAAGGATAATGCGGCGCTGGATGATTATCTGGTGGATGCGGGCGTTGTATCCATGGCGCTTGAGACGGCGACCGGCACCCGGTCTGGCGATGATCTCAAATCGCTCGTCAATCATGCGCGCCGGATGCGCAGCTTGATGACTTATGTGCCGCGTCGTTATGATCCAGCGATCATCGAAGGCTTGGCACTGGTGGGCGGCCTTGATCCAGAATTGACACCAGAAGGCCGTGCTGCGGCCGTTGCGCGCGCCGGAGACTGGTTGACAGCAGCCGATCCCGAAGCGCGGTGGACCGGCCGGATGAGCGAAGAAGGCGGCTATCACATCCAACGTCTCTGGCGCGGTGTGACCGATCACCACATCATCGAACCCAGCTTCCTGCTCACCCAAGAGGCCCGGCGGTTGCACACGCTGATCAGTGAAGAGCTAGACAGCTATGGCGGCGTGGCGCGGCTTGTGCCGTTGGCAAAGGCTGCGGTCGCGGTTGAAGTGGTGGCAGAGGCCGACGAAGGCGAGGATGACGCGCCCTCAACAATGCCCGCCAAAGGCCATCCGATCACCCGCCCTTCGGACTTGCTGGAAGCGATCTTCACCGCAGGCCGCAAAGGCCTCGCCATCGCCCGCTATAAAGGCCTAGGCGAAATGAACGCCGAGCAATTGTGGGACACAACCCTCAATCCCGATGCAAGGTCATTGCTGAGGGTCGAAGTGTCTCATGCCGACAAGGCGGATGAGATTTTCACGCAGCTGATGGGGGATGTGGTGGAACCACGGCGTGACTTCATTCAGGAAAATGCCCTGAATGTGGAGAATTTGGACGTTTAGGGGGTCAAACTTCAAAAGGCGCTGTGCAAATCAAGCTGTAAATCTAAGCGTTATTGATTACATATAGTTATGAAATCGATTTTATTTTCAATACTATTGATGGCTACTACCGACGTACAGGCCGCTTCATTGTCAACGTCGACAGTTGAACTCTTGCGCGCAACTTCGAACAATGAACAGCTGAAATCGCCTGAAAGACGGCAAAGCCTAGCCGCAAAGGTCAAAGCCTATTGCGAAGAAATAGAGGATGTTTATCCTAGGAATTCTCCTGCGGAAGAACAGTGGTTGGACAACGAGATTAAAAGTGGCGGCGATAGAGTCAGCCGCGTCCTTTCGTCTCCAGAATTCGGTCGCAGACAAGCTAAATTGTTTACTGACGGATGTATGCAATGGAGTTTGGCCTTAGAGGAGCACAGTGATCGATCCAGATACTATGTGGGGCTTGCCTACGTATTTCTAAAGTTCAGCACGGATGCAGAGTTTTTGGCTAAAAAGAATGCTCTTAATCCCGAGAATTTTGGCTTGTCATACATACCAAGATCAGTCGCTGAGGCCTTGCTTCTTGCGGCTTTGTTATCTGAGAAGTAATTCCAGGGAGACAATTCTCGTAGTCATCCCCTCTCCCATTGGAGGAAAGTTGCGCAAACAGCGCAGTTAATTCAGCTCGATTATCGCTTTGCCACTCAAATTCGAGTTTCACACGAAGGCACTATGGGAGGAAGGGCACAAAGTTATTGCGCTTTCATCGTGATCTTCCTTCCTTCGTGCCCCTTCGACTGCCTTGCAGGCGCTCAGGACAGGCTTAGTGTGAAACTTTGCAATTGCTGGAGTTTCGATGCCAGCTCGCCAAATCTACAATTGTCTTAGAGCTAGCAAACCCAATGGTGGGCTTGCCCATCATCCTTGGCGACTTTGCGTCTTGGCGTGAGTCAATTTCTCAATCCAAAGCAGCGCAATAGTCTCACGCCAAGACGCAAAGACGCCAAGGGGATATCTGGCAGACTTTCACTGCATCCCTGAACCTTCAACGGAGGTCTCACTACCGCTCACCTCAAGCGATCTCTACCATCCCAATCTTGACATTTTGATCTTTTTATGTTCTAAACGTCTCATGACGATGTCTCAGCTCCCCCTCATCAGAACAAGCTGCCCTGCCCCTTCACCTGAATCCAATAACTCCATCCCTCACAACCGTTTTCACTGTGAAGTTAGGGAGAAATGCGCGGCTTTCTGGACGCGTGTTCGAGCGAGATTCACTGTTACCTTCGGCAGAAATTCGTGGGTTTTGGGGGAAGGCCCGCGTCACCCTGAACTTGTTTCAGGGTCCACCTTTGGGCCATACTCGGCAGCCAAAGGAAAGGCTTTGACGTGGATGCCGGATCAAGTCCGGCATGACGGATTGTGACGTCCGGCCCCCTCAAACCATCGCCCGCTCAATTGCCTTTTGCCACCCGGCATAAAGCGAAGCCCGCCGACCTGGATCCATTCCCGGTTCAAACACATCGGCCCGCTTCCATTGCGCGCCGAAATCGTCCGAGCCGGAGAAAAGCCCAGTCGTAATCCCGGCGAGCGCAGCGGCGCCCAAGGCGGTGGTTTCATGGCTGATCGGCCGTTCCACGGGGCAGTTCAGCATGTCCGCCAAAAATTGGGCGAACCAACGGTTTTGAGACATGCCACCATCGATGCGGATGGCCGCAGGCGAAGGCGCACCATCGCGCGCCATGGCGTCGGTCAGGTCTTTGGTTTGGAAGGCAATCGCTTCCAACGTCGCGCGCACAAGGTCTGCGGCACTGGTATCTAGCGTCATGCCCGAGATAAGCCCACGGACATGGGGGGACCAATAAGGCGCACCGAGGCCGGTAAAGCCAGGCACGACAACCACGCCATGATCAGGATTGGCTTCATTGGCCATCCGCTCTGATTCTTCAGACGCTTCCAAAATACCAACCTTGTCGCGCAGCCATTTAATCGCCGCACCCGCCACGAAGATGGACCCTTCAAGCGCGTAATGGGTCGTTTCGCCAATCTTATAGGCTGGCGTTGTCAGCAGGCGATTGGCGGAGGCCTGCGCCACTTCGCCCGTGTTGATCAGCATGAAACAGCCCGTGCCATAGGTGGATTTGACCATGCCGGGCGTGAAACAAGCTTGGCCAATCAGCGCGGATTGCTGATCCCCAGCCATGCCAGCAATGGGGATCGTCTGGCCAAACAGGCTTGGATCTGTCTCACCAAACAGATGTGTGTTGGCATGGACCTCGGGGAGGATAGAGGCCGGAATGTCGAACAGCTTCAGCAGCTCTTCGTCCCACGCCAACGTGTGAATGTTGAACAGCATGGTGCGGCCTGCATTGGTAACATCGGTCGCGTGGATTTTTCCGCCGGTCAGCCGCCAAAGCAGGAAGCTGTCGACAGTGCCAGCCGCAAGCTCACCCTTGGCAGCGCGCGCGCGGGCATCTGGCACAGTGTCGAGCAGCCATTTTAACTTGGTCGCGCTAAAATACGGATCGAGCAGCAGACCGGTCTTTGCCTGCACCATGGGCTCAATGCCATCGGCCTTCAAAGCCGCGCAATAATCCGCTGTCCGTCGGTCTTGCCAGACGATGGCATTGTGAAGCGCTTTTCCGGTTTTTCGGTCCCAAAGGATGATCGTCTCACGCTGATTGGTGATGCCAATTGCGGAGACGCCTTCGGCCATCGCAGATTGAGCGGTGCGCAGACTGCTTTGCCAGATCGCTTCAGGGTCATGCTCTACCCAGCCATTGGCAGGGTAAATCTGAGGAAATTCCTCCTGCGCAACCGAAAGGATCGCGCCATCCCCCGCAAAGCGGATCGCCCGCGACGATGTGGTGCCTTGATCAATGGCGAGGATCATTATTGAGTTCCTTTCTTACTTTTACTCGCACCAAGACGCCAAGACACCAAGTTGCTTGGGTCGTTTATCAGCCTCTTTGTTCCTTCTTTGAACGTTGGTGCACCAAAGTTGATTAAGAAGCCCAGCCGTAAATTGGTCAGCTTGAGATAGGTCAAGACTTGTCGAGCGTAAACGGGCGGTGTCTTCTCCGTCGCCTTCAACTCAACTATAATTTTGCCTTCTACAAGCAGATCGACTTTAAATGCGTTGTCCAGTTTGACACCGTCATACTCAACATTGATCGGCACTTGTCGATCAACGCGAAGGCCTTTTCCTTCTAGTTTCGCAGAGAGTATCGCCTCATAAGCAGCTTCGAGCATGCCTGGGCCGAGATCCTCATGAATATGAAAGGCCGTATCAACGACGACCTTGGCAATACGGTCAAGCTCTTCGCTCAACGCTGCACCCTTGGTGTCTTGGTGCCTTGGTGCGATTTCAAATAATCACCAAGACTGGCGGATGATTGCAAATCAATCGCCAATCCGATTTTGGTGCGGCGCATGAGTATGTCTTCTGCGGTTTGGGCCCATTCTTTGTTGATCAGCCAATCGACTTCGACTTGGCTCAATCCGCCGCCGAAATCTCGGCCCAAATCCGTTTCAGACTTCACTTCGCCCAGCATTGACGAAAGCATCGTGCCATAGGCGCGCGCCATGCGTTCGGCGCGGGCTTCGCCGAGGAAGGGCCAGCGCTGTTTCACGCCATCCAGAAACGCCGCAAATCCGGTCTCCAAATTGCCGCCTGGCAGAGCTGCATCTTGCGTAACGGGCGACACAGGCTTGCCCAGCAAAGGCGCGACCTTGGCCACGGCTTCTTCGGCCAAATGACGGGCCGTTGTGATTTTGCCGCCGAAGACGGACAGCAACGGCGGGCCGCTCGTATCCAATTCCAACACATAATCCCGCGTCACGGCTTTGGCTTCGCTGGCTCCATCATCATAAAGCGGGCGTACGCCAGAATAGGTCGCGCGGACATCCTGCGGCCCAATCTGGCGTTTGAAATAGCGATTGGCTGCGTCGCAGAGATAATTAATCTCCGCTTCCGTGATCTTGGCATCTTCGGGTTTGTTGACTGGCTCGTCGGTCGTGCCGATCAGGGTCAGGCCCTTTTCATAAGCAATCGCGAAGACGATCCGTCGATCAGGCTGCTGCAGCATATAGGCATGCTCGCCTTCGAACAGCTGATCGACGACGATGTGACTGCCCTTGATCAGGCGAATTCCCGCCGCAGCATTCACGCCAGACTTGGCCAGCATATCGGCAACCCAAGGCCCCGCCGCATTGACGATGGCCTTTGAATTCACAGTCTCGCCATTGCTCAAATCAACGCGCCACTCGCCTTGTTCGCGCCGTGCAGAGGTGACAGCGGTTCGCGTGCGCACTTCGGCACCCGCGCGGGCCGCATCAATGGCGTTCAGTACCACCAGCCGCGCATCATCCACCCAAGCGTCAGAATAGACAAAGCCCTTGCCTTCGTCCTTCAAGGGAGCGTGAAAAACCGTGTCGTTGCGGCGCAAACTGCGGGACCGCGGAAGACTGATCCGCCCGCCAATCGTGTCATAAAGCCATAGCCCCAGCCGCACGAGCCACCATGGCCGCACCGCATTTTGATGCGGCAGCACGAACAGCATTGGGTAGATGAGATGCGGCGCAGTCTTCAAAAGACGCTCCCGTTCCTTCAATGCCTCCCGCACCAGCTTAAACTCATAATATTCCAAGTAGCGCAGCCCGCCATGGATCAGCTTGGTGGAGGCGGACGAGGTATGGCTCGCCAAATCATCCTTTTCGAGCAAGAGGACGGAAAGGCCGTTCAGCGCTGCGTCCCGCGCGATCGCAGTGCCATTGATGCCGCCGCCAATGATGATCAGGTCATAGGTCATTCGGCACGCTTTAGCGGTTGGTCTTTCGCCGCCAAGCCCCTATCGCATGCTATATGTCAAAACGACCTGTTCCAGGCCTGCCTTCGCGTCAAGCCATCATCGATTTCATCACAAAAAGCGGCTCTCCGGCAGGCAAACGAGAAATTGCGCGTGAGTTTGGCCTGAAGGGCGCAGAGAAGATTGCGCTGAAGGCCTTGCTCAAGGACATGTCCGATGAAGGGTTGATTGATTCTGCGCCCGGCCGGGCCTTCCACAAAATGGGCGGCGTGCCGAAGGTCACAGTGCTGCGGATCGTCGATATTGATGGCGACACCGCCATTGGCATCCCGGAGCGATGGGAAGCCGAAGGCAAGCCGCCGCCGCGTATTCGCGTTGTTGAAAAAGGCCGGCGATCAGCGCTTGGTGTCGGGGACCGCATCCTTGCGCGAACCGAGGAACGCGGCGTTGGCTATGTCGCTCACCCGATGAAGAAATTGGCCAAGGGTGAAGAACTGATCCTTGGCGTTGTTGAAAAGCAAGGGGATCGATATTGGCTGAAGCCGGTTGATAAGAAAGAGCGCAAAGAGACGCAGATTTCTGATTTAGGCGAAGCGGCACCTGGCGATCTGGTGCTCTGCGAAAAGACCGGACGCCCTCCGCGCATCACGGCCAAAGTCACCGAGATATTGGGCGATCCCTTCGCACCGCGATCTTTCAGCCTGATCGCCATCCACAAATATGGCATCCCGCACAGCTTTGCAGAGGAGCTTTTGTCAGAAGCGGAGAAGATGGCAAGTGTGTCGCTGGGCGAGCGAGAGGATCTGCGTCACTTGCCCATCGTTGCCATCGATCCGGCCGACGCGCGGGATCATGATGATGCGGTGTGGGCACAGGCGAGGGATGAAGGCGGCTTTGACGTTATTGTGGCGATTGCGGATGTGTCCTTCTATGTTCGCCCCGGGTCTTTGCTCGACAAGGAGGCACGGAAACGCGGGAATAGTGTTTACTTCCCCGATCAAGTCGTGCCGATGCTGCCAGAAGAACTATCCGCAGACATGTGTTCGCTGAAAGCTGGGAAAGACCGGGCAGCGATGGCTTGCCATATGGTGATCGATAGCAAAGGCAAAATGACGAGCTTTCGCTTTTCCCGTGCAGTCATCAGAGTGGCGGCGAATATCCCTTATGAAGAAGCGCAGAAAGCGATTGATGGCGATGGCGGAGAGGCTGCA
>DLOX01000096.1:12593-14244 GCA_002478575.1 Sphingomonadales bacterium UBA7473
TAGGCTGCAGCGCTGCTTGATACGGCACTGCGGCCGCTCTGGGCCTGTTGGTCGGTTCTGAAGAAGGCCCGCGATGCGCGTGACCCGTTGGACTTGGATTTGCCCGAACGGCGCGTGGTGCTCGATGAACAAGGTCGCATTGTGTCAGTCGCGGCGCGGGAGCGACTGGATGCGCATCGCCTGATCGAAGATTATATGATCGCCGCCAACGTCGCGGCGGCCAAAGCTTTAGAAGCGAAAAAGGCCCCCTGCATGTACCGCGTTCATGAAGCGCCTGCGCGGGAAAAGCTTGTGGCTTTGAAGGAGTATCTCGCAACGTTCGACATCGCGTTTGCATTGGGCCAAGTGATCAAGCCCGCCACCTTCAATCGGATCATCGATCAATTGGCAACGGTTGATCATCGCCAAGTGGTGATGGAGCAAATTCTGCGATCCCAAACCCAAGCCTATTATAGCCCTTCCAATCAGGGGCATTTTGGGCTGGCTTTGGGGTCTTACGGCCATTTCACGTCGCCCATTCGTCGTTATGCCGATTTGCTGGTCCATCGCTCGTTGGTCGATGCTTACGTGCTTGACCCGGAGTCTCGGAAAACGGCGCTGGCCAAAGATGATGCGGACCGGATGGATGCCATTGGTCAGAATATCTCGCAGGCCGAACGCCGCGCGATGGAGGCCGAGCGCGAAACCATTGATCGCTATGTCGCGGCGTTTCTGGCGATGCGGGTCGGTGAGATATTGGACACGCGGATCACTGGCGTCACGAATTTTGGCTTCTTCGCAACGGTCGAAGGATTGGGCGGCGATGGTCTGGTTCCGATCTCGACCTTGGGCATCGAACATTTCCGTTTCGATGAGACCCAAAAGCTCCTGATTGGCGAGGAAAGCGGAGAGACTTATCATATCGGCCAAGCGCTCCCCTTGCGCCTTGTTGAGGCCAACCCCATTTCAGGGGCGTTGCGGTTTGAACTGCCTGAGGGCGCCAATCATTTGCCGGTTCGCGGACGACGGACGGGCAAACCCGGGGCAGGGCGACCGATGATGGGAAGACGCGGGCGACCCGCCAATATCCGGCACAAGGGGCGGCGTTGAGAAACGCATTTGGGGAAATATGGCAGTAAATTTGAAAGACCTAAGCCGCGGCATATTGACTTATGCGGTCAAAGAACCCGCGCTGGATGATGTCCGTTTTGACCGCATCCGGTCTGGCTTCGCGACGCATTACTTGCTCAATGAAAATTCGCCCAGCCGCTTCCGGTTTGAACGAGGCGAAGGCTATCCGCGTGTAGGCAAGTTTGACGCTTTTGCGCTTGTCGATAGCGGTTCGATCATGCGGTTTCGGGATGGCGAAGCAGAGCCTTCTTATGAGGGCAACAATGTGGTTGCGTTCGCGCCGCGTTATGGATGGTTGATGCTGTCCCTCAATATCCGATCGACGCTGATCCTATGGGCGCTCCTACTTCTGTTCCTTTGGTTTGCCTTTGGTGGCGATTGGCTGGCTTGGTTGGTCGGGCTGATTGCAGGATGGACTGGTGCGATCGTAGCTGTTCAGCGAAGCGTCCGCGCCAAGATCAGGGAATGGCTGGCACGCAGCAGCTGGAATTAGGGTATGTTTCTGGTCGACGAACCCGAAGCCGCATCCCTGAGCCTGTCG
>DLOX01000063.1:0-1023 GCA_002478575.1 Sphingomonadales bacterium UBA7473
TTCCACATTGGGAAGCACTTTGGTCACGACCAGCGGTTTCTTGGTGTTGCCCACGGTCATCTCAGCGGTTTGACCCTCGCGAACCCGCCCCAGAAAGAACTGATCTATCTGCGCAACCAGCTGTAGTGATCGATCATCTGCGACAATTCCGATCGATTGGCCTGGATCGGCAAATTCACCGACCTCCATCTTCACTTCCGTCAGAACTCCGACAATCGGTGATCGGATAAGCAGCCTTTCTTGAGATCGCTGCGCTACGCTGAGGCTTTGCCTCAGGCCTTGGACGGCACTGCTGAGCTCGCCTTCCTGCGCTTTGCGGTCGCGAAGGAAGCGTGCGTGATTCAGGCGAACGGAACGCAACTGCGTCTCGGTCCGCCGCTCGTCTCGTTGGGCAGATTCCATTTCGACCTGAGACACGAACCCGCGCTCACTTAGGGCCGCGACCCGATTGCGGCGCAATGTGGCTTCGTCATGAGCCGCCTCGGCTTCGGCGATAAGCCGTTCGAGTTCGAGTTCTCGCTGCTGAGAATTCTGCTCGATCGTGTAGAGATTGGAGACTTGCTGGGTTACCTCGGCTTGTCTCTGAAGAATATCGAGCTCAAGCTGCGGATTGGACAATTGATAGACCCGCGTACCTTCTTCAACCCTGCTGCCTGCGCGCAGGAATATCTGCTCGACTTGCCCCCCAGTATCTGAAGCCAAGACCACCCGCCGGGTGGGTTCGACCGCAGCGAGAGCGCTAGTGGACTCGCGGAACAGGCCTTGTTCGGCTTGCGCTACCGAAACCGATTCAAGCGCGATGCTGGTTTGAGAATTGAACAGCAGAACCCAAAGACCAACGGCAATCGTAGCAGCAACGCCAACCGCGACGAAAAGGGTACGAATCCGCGCCAAGCGCCTTTCGCGTCCGGGGATTGCCTCATCCATCGCCGATAGAGAAATCGGCTCGTCCTGCGTCCCGACCATTTTCAGGGATTTTTGGCTCATGGGGCGGCCAGCACTTCGATTGGCTGCTGCCGCTGG
>DLOX01000063.1:1149-11090 GCA_002478575.1 Sphingomonadales bacterium UBA7473
ACGACCTGACTATCGTTCGCTTGCACCGCGCGCGCGAGCGGATCCGCGCTGACGACCAAGACGCCAACCGCCACGATTATCGCAACGACGCAAACACCGAGACTTGTTCGCAAGGGCTCAATGACCTGGCGCAACGGCCCTGCTCCGAATAGTCGGGACAGCATGATCAGCTTGGCGTTGCTTCGCGACAGAAAGGCCGAAAATGCAAACAGGCTGAAGATCAGAGCGGCGAAGACCGTCAGTGATATGAACAAGCCGACCCTGATCAGCCGGTTCAGATCGCTGAATTGTTCTCCCCAGATAGGCGCCAGAAGTTCATATTTGCCTGAAATTCCATCCACCACAGCATCAAGGTCAGCCTGAAGCCTTGAATCATCCAATGAAGAATCCGCCGCCACAAGCATGTGTTGTGCATGCGCCTCACTCCACATCATCATGAACGGCTGAGGTGGCCTCATTACACCTTCATAACTCCAGTCGGGTACCACCCCGATGACCTCAAACTCGCGCTGCTCCTCGGGAAGGGATACGCTCTCTCCCACGGCTCGCGCGGGGGAAGGAAATCCCATCTGACGGGCCGCACTTTCGGACAGGATCACCGCGTTGCGCCCCGCCGCCGCCGCAGCGACCGTCGCATCAGGATTGCCGTCTTGTGCCACCGTGGAATAACGGTCCAAGCTCCGTTCGCGCCTGAAGAACCGACCAGCAAGCATTTCGCCTCGGATTGTGTCGAGGAATTCAGGCGTAGCTGAAAGAAAGGCGACCGTAGCCGACCCGATCTCGGGTCGGTCCGGTCGTGCGAGTGATCGGAATTCGGGAAAGGGCTGCCCCGGCAAGGCATTGGTAAAGGACGCATTCCGCACTCCTTTCACCTGGATTGCGCGCTCCCGGAGTGTCTCTTGGCTCGATTGGAAGTATAGGGCAGATCCTCCGTCGCGAATGAGCCGCATGTCATCCACCACGATGCCTGCTGGACGGGACGCGTGCTCCAGAAGCACCAGGCCTACCATGGCAGTCGAACAAATGATCAGGGCCGATCCGAACAGCTGAAATCCGAACAGAGCAGTACGAATCGCGAGGCCCTTGCGCGACATTGCATATGATTGTTCGAAAAGCTGTTCGATCCGTTGCTTAGGCGTAAGTAGCAAGGTTGAAGCGGCGCATCCGAGCATTAGTGCCAGCGCGATGCTGATCGGGACCATCCATGAACTCCAGCCCCCGCCGGACCAAATTGGCTCAAGCCCCCAGAGCTTTTCCAGCGTAGGCCCGAGCAGGAGTGCGATCCCTATTCCGGCCGCGGCAATGGCAAGCGTGGTCGATGCGTAATCGCGAAGGGTCGACCATGCGAAACGCCCGCTGCTTTCGCCAAAAATTCTGCGCAAGGCGGTTGCTCGGGACTGTAGGCTCTGGAGCAAGACTGCGTAGTTTGCGAAGCTGGCGATGATCACGAATGCGAGAAAGGCGGCGAGGATGCCAACAATGACAACGCTGGCCTGCGCTACGCCGGGCTTGATTTGACCGGGGTCGTTCGAAAACGGAATCGCTGCGACGGGCTCGACCTCGAATTTCCAGATGTCGCGGGGCTGGAAAGTCCCACCCGCGGTCACTTGCGGGCCAAGATAGCTATCGATCGAACTGTTCAGCAAAGTCTCGAATGCTTTTGCGGACTGATCAGAGCCCAGTCTGACGTAGGAGTAATCGTCCAGCGAGGTCCACGCATCGCGCTCTCGCGACTCCTGTAAAGTTTCGGAGCCGCGCGCAATCACGACGTCGAGATCGAGATGAGTCGCAGGTGGAAGCCGAAATACGCCAGCGACAGTGAACGACGACGCACCGATGTTCGGGATTTCGTAGACGCGCCCGACAACATCGTCCGTCCCGAATGCGCGAATGGCAGCAGATTCCGACAAGAGTACTTCATCTGGACCCAGCTTGGTGGCTTGATCATGGATCGGAAACACCGATCCAAATTCCGGATCAATGCTCGTCAAGGTTTCATCGACGAAGCGCCCATCAATGATGGCGTGGATCGGGCGACGGTGAAAACCGGTTACGGCCTCGACGGAACTGTCGCCGAGACTTCTGACCCATGCGCCAAAGACCTGGGGCGTTGTTACTGCTGGAATCGGCTCGCTGCCGGGTGGTGTAAGCGTAGTTTTCACCCGAAAAACTTGCTCGGAAGCGGGAACCCAGTCATCGTATGTTTGAAAGTGTTCTGTGAACTTGAGTGCGATGATCAATGCGGCCAGAGCCGCTGTCAGGGTAAGGAAGTATCCAAGAGCGATTGTCAGATTTTTTTTGAGGGTTGCCCACAAAAGCATGTCTGCCACTGCTCCATCGCCACGCGTATCAAGGAGACTAAGGGACTCACCAAAGGCTGGCAAGAAAACATTCTAATGCTGGATTCAACTCCAGTCCGGGTCAAAGATTTTTGCGATGAATGGATGTCAGATCTTCTGGAATGCCCTTCAATGGCTGCCTCAAAGGCGTAGTTGATCACTATCTCTTGAATCGTGCTCAAGCCGTTAGCAGAAGCTAACGCGATTGCACATTGGATGCGTGAGTCGAGCTCTCACACTCGATCCTCACGGACTGACGCTCATTTTTGCTATTCTCGATTAGAGACTCAAAAAGCGTACCATGCAGTCCGATGTGCAGTCGAAAGGTCACGAAGATTCTCTAGACGACTCGAGTGACTGAATTATGGAAGCTCGAGGACAAAAGTGAGATGCCTCCTTTAATCGGAGCGTGAGACGTATACTGTCAAATCGCAGCAATAAGATTCCTCGAGTCCACGACGACTCGTTCTAACGCTACGGTCTATTTGCCAAAGGCGTATTGCCATCCAAATATGGGTCCGATATCATCATGCCTAAGCCGCAACATCTGCGTTTTCACCTATCAGCATTCGGAGGCTGGTGTAGATGAGTTCCGCGTCGCCAATTTCATATATTACACGCTGCGCCGCCGAGGCAGCTTTGAAACTTGTGGGCTCGGACGAAAATTTTGGTGAAATCGCAGCGGAAATTTTGGCGAACGACTCATTCGTTAGTCTGCTCGACCCAGAAGAACTGCTTCCTCATATTATTGAGGGATGCTCGGAAATTGCTGATCTGCAGGTGCCGGGCGAATTCTCCGACTTACAACTCATTCTTTACGCCGATGAGCAGGTTGAGGTTCAGCTGCTGTATTGGTTGAGCGCGACGACGAGTGTGCATAATCACGGTTTTGACGGCGCATTCCGGGTGATCGAGGGGCGAAGCATACACAGCCGGTTCGAATTCACGCCGGCATTTGAGGAAAGGGATGGCCTTGTACTCGGTCAATTGTCCCTCACCGAAACCGAGCTGCTCGAGCCGGGCGCCATTCGCCGGATATCGTCCGGGTTCGAGAATATTCATTCGGTGTACCATCTCGGCTTCCCATCAGTGACATTGCTGATTGCGACCGCCCGTTCCAACCCGAAATGCGCAACCTATGAGTTCCGCGGTGGTGGCGTTGCCGTTGATCGGTCCAAGACCGACTTGCTTGTGATCCGCCAAGTTCAAGCGCTCCGAATACTCGCTCGAACGGGAGCTCCCTTTGTGAGCCAGCTTATCTCATGGATGGAGTTAAACGGGCCAAGCGCGGCATATTGGGGTTTGCGGGCGCTCGATCCGGAAATCTCGGCTCTCGACACTGCGGATAGGTCCGCTTTGGAAGCCGCTCTTTTCAAGCATCCCGAGCTTGCGATGGTGCTGCATGCGATCAGGCGCGAAAAAATCATTGCCCGCTTGGTCAACTTGCGGACGGCAATTTCGGATGAAACGGCCCGGCTCATCCTTGCGCTCTTCATGAACGTTCCGGATGCCGGCGCCTGGCCCGCGATGGCTGTCGAATTCATGGGGCTAACTCCCCAGTTCCGCTCAAAAGTTGAACATGCTCTGGCTACGATCTTTGCGGCACCTGCGTGGCGCTCAATGCCGGAGGCGCAGTGCGAAGAGCTGTGCCGCTTGCTGATCCAATTGTTTTCATCCGGCACGAGCGGAGAACCGGTTTCATCCGACCTCCTTGCCGCGCTCCAATCTCACCCGCTCGCCGAGATGATCGGGCTCGGCCTCCGTGCGCATCCGATCGCGATCGATCGCGCGGCGTAAGGAGGCTTTGTTCAACCCTTCGCCCATGAGTGCAGTGCGTAACGAAACGAGGAAGTGACATGCCCAGAAAATTCTGCAACGTGATCAAGCCCACGCACATCTGCAACCTCGCTTGCACCTATTGCTACAATGATGACGTGCGCGATCCGATCATGCGCGATGGAACGCTGATCCGCACGATCGAGCAGACCTTTGCTTATGCTCGAGACCGTGGTTTCGAAACGGTCGAGTTCATCTGGCACGGCGGAGAGCCGATGGTTCCGGGTCTCGCTTGGTACGAAAAGGCAATGGCGATGCAGCGCGAGCTCGCCGGCGGCATGGACTATTCGAACATCATCCAGACCAACGGCGTGTTGATCAATGAAGCATGGCTCGAGTTCTTTCGAAAGCACGATTTCGACATCAGCATCTCGATCGACGGTCCGGTCCGGTTGCATGACGAATATCGCAAGACGCATCAGGGCAAGGGGAGCTTCGATCGGGTCTTTCGTGCGATCAATATGGTCAAGGATGCGGGGCTTCCGGTTGGCGTTTGCGTCGTTCTGAGTCGGGCGACGATCGCCCATGTTGAAGAGATTCTGGAATTCTTCGTCGAGAACCGCCTTCATTTCGAAGTCATTCCCGTCACCAAGTCCGGCGGCGCGCGCAACCAGTACGATCTGCTTGGCCTGGATCCGGTGGAATACGGAGAGGCCTGGGTCAAGATGTATGATGCGTGGCTCAATCTCAGCAAGGAAGATTACGTTTTTTGTCAGGATTTCGTGCTCAAGACCCGCGCCGTCATACACGGTCACGGTGCCCATTGTTTCGGGATGGCCAATTGCTCGTCGGACAACATATCAACCGATCCGGTTGGTGATGTTTTTCCATGTTCCACACTTTCGGGCACCGACGAGGTCAAATACGGCAATATCTGCGAAGACGATCTCGATACCATCATGTCGGCCCGGGTCGCACAAATGTTCATTGAACGGCCGATCGATCCAGAATGCGCTACCTGCAAATGGCAACATGTCTGTCATGGCGGCTGCGTGGCGCGCTCTTGGAAGTTCCACGGTGAGATCGGCAAGCGGGACTATTACTGCCCCAGCCTCTATCGCATCCATGATCATATCGAACAGCGATTGACCGAACAGGGAATTGGCGCCGGCGCGCCGCATCCCTTTCACATGACCGACGGAATTGATCCCGCTTCGCGCCAATCCGGGACGAAGCCGGTCAATACGGCGGCAGCAGAGCTTCGGCCTGCTTCCACCGTCCCATAGGCAAGGAGAAGAAAATGGGTAATGCACTGAAGAAAGAAGAACCCCGGGTCTGGACGCCAGCACTCCTGGATTCCTTCGGCGGCGACATCAAGGAAGTTAGCCATCCGGGTGACGCAATCGCTCCGGAATACGAAGATGGCGGCTCCCGCTTCTACGCCACGAATAGTGGCTGGTCGGGGAATGTCCTGAAGATCCGGTTCTGACGGCAACGGGAGACGGCGCGGCCTTGGTCGCGCCGCCTTCCTAACCGCGCCCCGTGCGGAATTCGTGACCAACGTGTCACGGTGAAAAAAGCCAGTAGCAGTCTGGGAAATTCAGTGACGGGCGCCGTCAACGTTTCTCCGGACATCTTCACAATATGGAACTTGGCTTCATCGGGTTCTCCGACGGTTGAACGCCGCGCAAAGTCCGCTGCAACTTATCGCGATGAATCGTCGCACGTATTTCGCGGTCTCATGTGACTGCGCCAGTGGTCCCCAACCACTTATCGCGCCTGCGATCAAACTCGTCAGTGACGTCAGACAATCGTTGATCCTGAAGTCTGTAAACCCTTTTCGCAGACAGGATTGTCTCAAGGCGATGCGCGATGATGATCCTGGTGATTCCGAGGTCAGCGACGGCGAGGTTCACCAATTGCTCTCGGGTAGAGTCCAGCGCCGACGTGCCCTCATCCAATATCAAGATGCGCGGCTCGCGATACAGTGCCCTGGCGAGGAGCAGTCGCTGACGTTGACCACCTGATAACGTTGACCCCATATCGCCAACGAGCGTGTCGTAGCCCATCGGCATTGCCAAAATCTCATCGTGGATTGCGGCAGCTCTGCACGCTCGAACAATGCGCTCCCTGTCACCGGCTTGCTCGAAGAAGGACACATTATCCGCGAGCGAGCCCGTAAATATATGATCATCTTGGAGAACAGCGCCAACTTGTTGGTGATAGTTCTTAAAGCCGAAGACCTTCATCGGCAGTCCATCAATCAAAACTTCGCCGTGATCGGGGACAATGAGACCAAGAAGAATCTTCACCAATGTCGATTTGCCGCCTCCCGACTGGCCTGTGATGGCGATATGATCTCCAGCCTCAACGCGCAAATCGATATTATCGAGCACTATAGGGTCGGACACACTGTATCGGAAGCACACCGAGCGCAGCTCGATCGCGCCCTTGAGTGCAGCGGTCGAGCCTGTCTCTTCGAAACTGATATCCTGCTTGGCAAGGGCAATATCAGAAAGACGCTCAAGATGAAGTCCGAGCATTCTATACGAGATCCAATGGTCAACAAGAGCGGAACTCCTGCCAAGAAATTGCGCCTTATACGCCGTGAAGGCGAAAATCATGCCGACAGTAAAGCCACCATCAATCGCGAATGACACGGCGAGCCATATTGATACTACGGTTTCCAGGCCGAAGATAAGGTTGCTTGCCAGGCTTTGCCATGCTTCCAGCCTGCCGAGGCGGATTCCGGAATTCACAGAGTCAACCAAACGATTTTGCCAAATGATGTGGCGATCCAGCTCCTTGTTAAAGAGCCTGAGCGTCGTCATCCCGCGCAGGGACTCGATGAGCGTGGATTGCTCCTTTCCACCTGCAACGATGGCGTCTTCATTGGCACGTCTTTGAAGAGAAAATGTTATCAACCTGATTGAGGCGTAACAAAGAAAAGCCAAAAGAGCCAAAATTGACAGTGCCAGACTGTAAAAAAACATTACCACTAGAACAAAGATCGCCAGAACGCCGTCTAGCAGTGCCGCAGTAGCGCCTTCGGTGAGAAAATGTCGGATGGGGTGGACCGACTGGAACCGCGCAAGAATGTCTCCAATGTGCCGCTTTTCAAACCACGGAACAGGTAATTTGAAAAGACGTTTGGCTACATTAACGGACAGTCCTAATCCTAGTGAATTGCCGGCTTGAAGGAGGACAAAATCTCGCAGAAAAATCGCCCCGGCACTAATTAAGGTAAAAAGAGCGAAGCCAATCGCAAGAACTGTTAAAAGACTGTAATCAAGGGCTGGCAGAGCGGAATCCAAGGCGAGCTGCATGTAGTAGGGAGACGCTACGACAAATATCTGCATTACAAGGCTGAGAATTATAATTTGAGCAATAGCTTGATTGGCGCCATAGACATTGCTCCAGAGCTGGGAAAGATTGAGCTGAACTTTTTGCCGCAAAGGTTTGAAGTCAGCGCCTGGCGACAGCTCTAATGCGACGCCGGAGAAGTGCTTCACGAGCTCCGCCACTTGGATCTCTCGACAATGCCCTTCTGGATCATAGATCGTGGCGCTGCGATTGTTTATCTTCGCAAGCACAACGAAGTGATTGAAATTCCAGTGCAGGATGGCCGGAGTTTGAAGATTGACAATCTGCTGAAGGGGCAAGCTTACCGGACGTGGTAGGAGACCTAATTCATCAGCGTTAGCCACCAAGGTTTTGAGTGTCACACCCCTCATCGATGGAGTGAATCGATTGCGAAGGGTGGCTAGGTCGACATCCAGCCCGTGATAGTTGGCGACCATGGCCAGACAGGCGAGGCCGCACTCAGCTCGCTCTGTCTGATGAATCAGCTTCACCCTTCGACGTCCAAGGAAGCCTGCGTCCAGGTGCTTGATCACGGCTCGCGATTTCTCAGAGCGTAAATCGGTTCGAACAGCCATTCGAGCATGCTTCGCCGGTCAGTTATGATCCTACCTGTCAGCGTCATGCCAGGTACAATGTATTGCTTGCGCCCGAATGCCATCAACCAGGGCTGAGCAATCTCTGCGGTCACGAGATAGATGGGTTGTGCAGCCTGGCCATTGTCTCCGATACTGGACGCGCCGGCCACATCTGTAATCCTTGCCTTCAAGGTTCCAAACTTTGCGAATGGAAAAGCGTCCAGCGCTACGCGAACTTCTTGGCCTGGCTCGATAAACCCGGCAGCCGACGTGGGTACGTAGAACTCAGCCTTCGGGCGAGCGCCATCTGGAACAATCATCATCAACTTCTGATTGTCAGCCGTTTGGCCAATACGTGCGGTCAGGGCCGTAACCTTCCCGTCGACAGGTGACACAAGGGCATAGCCTTTTGAGAGTTCCGCCTGTGTCACTTGCTGAGCGAGAGACGAGCGGGTGGATTGAAGTCCGGCGATCGTCGCGCGCGAATTGGATGCCGATTGCTGGATTGTCCCTCGAATGTCGTCTATTTCAGAAATCTTTGATATCTTGATCTGCTCAATCTGTGCGAGTTCCAACTTGCGAGACCGCAAGCTTGCATCACGCTGATCAATCTCTCGGCGGCTCACGAAACCGGATTCTGCTACTTTCTTGGCCCGCTCGTAGTCCGCTTCAGCCACCTCTATCAAACGTCGCTGTTCGGCGATTTGCAGGTCTAGATTTGCCAATTCCGAACGTAAGCCAGCTATCTGCCCAATCAATTTGGACTGCTCGATCTCGGCGGTGGCGATCAAGAAGTCTCTTTGAGAGGAAATCAAAGAATCCTGCGTCTTCAGCGATTCGGTTAATTTTGCTGGGGCGGTGCCTCCAGAAAGCATGTCTTCCTCTGAGCGGACATTGACGAGAACGTCCCCTCTTTTGACGATTTCACCTTCGTCTACTTCAACGGAAACTATCACTCCTTTCCGAAACGGAACGATCGCGGTCACCCCCTTGTCGAGTACTATCGCACCAGGCACTGTCTCAACGCGTGAATAGGAAGCGGTAGCGAAGAACACGCCCGCGACCAGCAAGATGACCAACAAGCCAGTTCCGATTATCTGCCAAGAAATGGGCACTGCGATGTTCACATTGCCGCTGAGGCGATCAATCCCTTGATCGCCCGGCTCCGCACGGAAGGGTGAACCATCCAGTTGCGCTCTCATTATGGATGCGATCCCTAAGGTTACATGTAAACTCTGCGGCAAATGTATCGTAGCTCTTGAATGCTTTCAACAGCTGCGGCGTCAGCTGCGCACCTTGTTACAAGAGGTTAGGGCAGGCCGCTGTCGCTTTTGGTGCAATTCATACGCCCGCAGAACGCTTACGAGCGCAACTGGGCGTGTCGGCACAAGTCGACTGCACCAAAGTTAACTTACGGCTCTCCGGACTCAAGTTATGAGATCCGGTAAATGTCTGTGACGCTGGCGTACCCGACAGGATTCGATCATGTTACCTCTACCCTCGGAAGGCAGATAAACTGAACATTCTCGAACATTGTCGAACGCCTATATGAATGAAATAGTGAATTCTAGCGTCCGACCTTGTCCGGTCGTTTCCGACCATGCATTCCGTACGGCATGAGACTGGAGCGAAAACGCACGGCATGCGATCTGAGCAAAGTGGGTAAGCGAGAGCGGCTGCAGCCTCGTCGCGAACCCTAGCCTCCGATGATGATCTCCTGATTGGACGGCTGCTTTCTGCGTGTCGTCAGACAGAATTCGCCGTTTCGCAAGCGACCCCATAGCGGCCGTTTACAGGCTCAACGTTCCACGACGTCTTTTGACATCGGCGCGAGCTTCGCCAGCAGCCGGTTCTGTGCCGCAAACGGCACGCCCGCTTCGCGCATCGC
>DLOX01000063.1:11217-16004 GCA_002478575.1 Sphingomonadales bacterium UBA7473
GCGCCGAGGAGATGGCAGAATTGTTCATCCAGCGTACGCTTCAACCGCACCATGTCGTGCGCGGCAAAGATCTCGGCGATTCGCGGGTCCGCTTCACTTAATTCAACCGTACGGATCGCGATCCGGCGAATGCCCTCGCGGCCGCCGAAATCGGCCACCAGGGCTGCGCTGCTATAAGGCGTGGCCCCCGCATTGGCATTGCTTTGGGTGTAGGGATCGACCGGCAGCTCGCCGGTTTCGGGATCACGCACCCGTTCTTCAACCCCGAATTCGGCGTCCCAATCGGTGCCTTCGGCCGGGGCCTGTTGCAGCACCATCAGCACAGCGGCGGAGGCAGTCATCAGCATCGAACAAACTCCGACAAACTGGTCAGAAGGCGACCTGCGCGGACAGGTATCCGCCGCGCTGATCTGCAAAAGTAGCGATTGACCCGAGGTCGACATAGGCCGCGGTCAAGGTGAGATTGTCGGTCAAGGCATAGGCGGCGAACAGGTCCATCCAATCGTCTTCGCCCAGTCCAAGATTGTCAGGCTTGCTGCGATATTCAGCGCCGATCACCGCGCGGCGCGACAATTGGTAGCCCAGTGCGCCTTCGAATTGCAGCTGGTAGCCCGCACCCGCGGCCGAGCCAAATCCGAGCAAGCCAAGCTGGTTGGCCTCGGTATAGCGCAAGGTCGCGTTGATCAGCAGGCTGCGTGCCAGCAGTAGCTTGGTTGCGCTGATCGTGTAGTCTGTGCTTGCGCTTTCGGCGGCGCCCAGGGCGGTTACGACAGCACTGTCCTTGTTTCGCTTGTGCTCGATCCCCAACGCGATCTGCGGCAGCCAAGCCTCGCCATAAACGAGATCGCCTGCGACCCGCAGCTTCGCGCCGTAGGTTTCCTGATTGAACGTATAGCCTTCGCCCAATCCCAACAGCGCGCCAGCCTCCCGAGTGTCGAAATCAGCGCGCGCAAACGACAGTTCGACCCGGTCGCCAAGGCCGAATGCGACGCCGTAACTACGCCATCCAAAATCGGGCAATTCGATTGCCGTGGCATGGCCTGATATGCCGATCCCGCCCGGCATCTGGCGTCCCGCGATTGTCGCCCAGCGCGCGATCCCGCCGCCCGATGATCCCTCAACCGTGGTGACCCCATTGGTTAGCAGGAGCTTGCCACCTTGAAACGCGCGGACCTGGCCGATCCGCAGGCCATCATCACCCAGCGCGCTCGTAAGACCAAGCGGTTGCAGCGCGCGCTGCGTGGCGGTGGAATCGAACGGGACCGGCGCCACAGCGATCTGCGGCGGTTCGGTTTCATCACTATTCAGCACCGGCGCATAGGCAATCTGCGGAACGGATGCGGACTTATCCATCAGCCCGGCTTCAACGACCGCAGGGTGGCACAGCGCCAGCAAGCAGGGGGCGAGCATCGTCATTTGGGAGGCATTATCGCAGGAAGGTAAATTGCACCTAAACCTAACGGCGAGGGTTTCTTAAGCAGTCACAGCTAATGGCCAGCCACTATCATGCTGATCAAATTGCCCTTCCGATTCATCCTCTCCGTCATCGCCGCCTGCTCGGCTGGCTTGGTCGGCGCAGCTTTTGCGGCTGCACAAGGGGCCGCGAGCGTTAGGGTTCAGGTCGTCGACGCGGATGGCATGCCGGTGCGTGACGCGGTGGTTGAATTGCACAGTGCGCGCAGGCCGTCCGGCCCCATCCGGTTCCCATGGAAGATGGGCATGGCGCAAAAAGGCCTGCAATTCACGCCCGGCACGCTGGTCGTCGCAAAAGGCAGCACGGTCGCCTTCCCCAACCTCGATCAGGTGCGCCATTCGATCTACAGCTTTTCCAAGCCTGCGCGGTTCGAGATTGATCTTTACGGCCGCGATCAAACACGCACCCAGAACTTCCCGATCACCGGCAGCGTAAAGCTGGGCTGCAATATCCATGATGACATGCGCGGCTATATCCGGGTTACTGACACTCCGTTCGCGAGCAAGACCGATCACAATGGCTATGCTACGCTTGCTGGGATGCCTACTGGCAGCGCCAGCCTGACGGTGTGGCACCCGCAATTGCGCAGCCCAGCCAACGAGATGAAATCTGCTTTCAGCGTGAGCGGCGCGGCGCAGGTGCACAAGCTGAAAGTAGTCTTGCGATGATGGCCAAGCATATTGGGCCTGCTGCACTGAAGAAAGCATGGACCCGGCTTTCAGAACTGCGGTTCGGATCGCTGCGGTTGCGGATCGCGGTGCTTTACGCATCGCTGTTTGCCGTCGTGCTCGCCCTAGTGGTGACGTTGGCGGGCAGCGGCCTCGCCCGCTTTGCCGAAACCAGCGCAGCGCGCGATCTGGCTGCCAATGCCCGGGTGTTTGACGAAATTCTGGCTGGCCGCGCCCGGCAGATGGGCGATCAGGCGGGGGTGCTCGCGCATGATTTCGGCTTTCGCGAAGCAGTGGCGACCGGCGATGCGCCGACCATTGCCAGCGCCCTGACCAGCCTTGAAAGCCGCGTCCGCAGCGAAACCGCCTTTGTGTTGACCCTTGACGGTGAGGTGCTGGCCGCCGATGCCAGCGCCGCTCCGGCCGCTGCGGCGTTGTGGGCGCGTCTTGATGCGGGTCAAACGCGCGGGATTATCACCGGGAAAGGCGGCCTGGCTTTGGCCGCAGCCGCACCGATCGAAGCGCCCGATCTGATCGGATGGCTCGTGATCGCTCAACCGCTTGACAGGGCCGAGCTGGACCGGCTTGTCGAACTCGCCCCGATCGCGCTCGAAGCGCGCGTGGTGGAAGCCTCACAACAAAGCGATTGGCTGCAAACTGCCAAAACCGGCGCGGTGTTTGAACGCCAAGAAGCCGAGCGGATGCTTTACCACGTGTCCGACCTTGCCGTGCTGCAACAAGGCATCGCGCCCCGGCTGGTGCTGCGCCATTCGTTGACCCAGTCGCTGGCCGCCTATGACAGCCTCAAATGGCTGCTCGCCGCGTTGGCAGTGGGCGGGATCGTGCTGGTGCTGGCGCTAAGCTGGCGGGTGGCCCGCAGCGTGACCGAGCCTTTGCAACAGCTCGACGCCGCGACCCGGCTGATCGGTGAAGGCCGTGAAGTTGCGCTCAACATTGAAACGGGTGATGAGATCGGGCGGCTCGCGGGCAGCTTTACGCAAATGGTCGCCGCGATCGAGGAACGCGAACGGCAAATCATCCATGTCGGCCTGCACGACGGACTGACCGGTCTGCCCAACCGCAAGCTCTTTACTGAACAGCTCGCCAATACGCTGGCGCGCCGCCGCGATGGCGAACAGGTCATGGTCGCCTATGTCGACCTTGATGACTTCAAGATGGTCAATGACACGCTCGGCCACCCGGCAGGCGATGCACTGCTGCGCACCGTGGCCGAACACCTGCGCGAAGATCATCCCGATGCGCTGATCGCGCGGTTAGGCGGTGATGAATTCGCGATTCTGGTCGCCGGCATTGCCGAAGCCGATAGTCTGGGCGGGATTGCCGATGCACTGCAACGTTGTTTTGCACGACCGATAACGATCAATGGTCAGCACGCTGCCTGCGGAGCCAGTATCGGCATCGCCATGGCGCCGGGCGATGGCGATGATGGCGTCACGTTGATGAAGAACGCCGACCTCGCGCTCTACCGCGCCAAGCACGAGGGCAAGGCAACCTATCATTTCTTCGAGCCCGGATTGGACGATGCCGCGCGCCGCCGCCGCCAGCTGGAAATCGATCTGCGCAACGCGATCCGCGAAGGTGAGTTCGAGCTCAATTTCCAGCCTCTCTACAGCCTCGTGGAAAAGCGCCTGACCGGGTTCGAGGCGTTGATCCGTTGGAACCACCCAACCCGCGGTCGGGTCAACCCGAACGACTTTATCGCATTGGCCGAAGAAACGGGGCTGATCATTCCCATCGGCGAATGGGTGATCCGCGAAGCCTGCCACCACGCCAGCACCTGGCCCGATGATATTTCGGTCGCGGTCAATGTCTCGCCCAAGCAGTTTTCAGCCAATGGCCTTACCAGCACAATCCTTCAGGCGCTGTCAGCCAGCCGGATCGCCCCACACCGGCTTGAGCTGGAAATCACCGAAAGCATCTTCATCTCCGATGTCGATGCGACGCTGACGATGCTCCACTCCTTGCGCAATATCGGTGTGCGGATCGCGCTCGATGATTTCGGAACAGGATATTCCTCGCTGAGCTACCTTCGCTCTTTTCCGTTCGACAAGGTCAAGATCGACCGCAGCTTTGTCGATGATCTGGGCACCAGCAGCAACGGCCATGCCATGATCCGCGCGATCACCACGCTTGCCGATGCCCTTGGAATGGAGACGCTCGCCGAAGGGGTGGAGGATATTGCCCAGTTCGAAGTTTTGGAACGCGAAGGCTGTCGCCACATTCAAGGATTCCTGTTTTCACGACCTGTTCCCGCCGCAGCCGTCGCTGGGCTGCTGCGCGACGGAGCAGGTTACCAGCGCCAACTGTGCGCGTAGTTCACTGAGCAGCTCATCCCACTGGGTCCAGAACGTCGCCGTTCCGAATCCACCTAGTTCAAGTCATGAGCGGAGCCGTCGCGCGATCCCTCAAGCGGGTTGGCGGCTTTTGTGACAACCAGACGTTTAACCTTGCGGCCGTGCGCGACCGGGTCTGGTCGATAGCGATACTTGGCGCTGACTCGCCTCTGAGCGGCAGGTGGCCAATGGCCAGCAAGTGCCTGTAAAAGAGTGGCGCACCCGACAGGATTCGAACCTGTGACCTCTGCCTTCGGAGGGCAGCACTCTATCCAGCTGAGCTACGGGTGC
>DLOX01000066.1 GCA_002478575.1 Sphingomonadales bacterium UBA7473
GAGATGCGGCCGACCGGGGGCCCGGCTCTTTTGGCTGGCCACTGACAATTCCCAAGACGTAATGGGCGAAACGAACAGAGTGCCTGCTTCTTGACTCCGGCCAATTGCGACCAGCGCCTCATCCGTAAGCATCTCTTCCCCGCTCACGAGCCAATAAAGAGCGTGGGTGTCGAGCAGAATTCCGGTCAAGGGCTAACGCTTGGTTGCGCTGATGTCTGTCTTTCCTAAGTGACTGTTCTTAGGAGTCCAATTCTTGCCGGGGGTTGGCACTGAAATTGGCCTTGTCAGATCAACCTTTTTGCTGATCAGCATATGGCCACTTAAAGCTCCAGCGCCTTTAACGGTCACAAACTGTCCAGACTCTGAGTCTCTGACAGTGGAAATTGTAGTACGGGCGGCGGCTTTAGGCATGATCTCTGGATACAGAAAACGACCAAGGAAGTCCAGCTTTTGTTCCTGCCTTTCGGACTTGAAAAGAGCTTTGGTCTCAGTGCTTCACGCACCTTGAGCTAAGCATCACGATTTTAGTCGACGGCAGCTTGTCTTACTCACCCCCTAAAGCAGCCCCATCTCCACCAGCTCTGCCCTCACAGCCGCAGCGCCCTGCACAAAATGATGCGCCATGAACCCATTGGCTCGCGCGCTTTCTACATTCGCCAAGCTGTCATCGATGAAATAGCCTTCACCGGGTGCCAATCCAAAGCGTTTCAGGGCAAGGGTGTAGATGGCGGGATCGGGCTTGATCAGTTTTTCGTCACCAGAGACGACAATATCCCGGAACCGATCGAACAGTTGCGCTTCTGCCGCGCGGAAGGGTGGGAAAAATTCGTGGCTGAAATTGCTGATGCCGAAGATCGGCACGCCTGCGGCGTCTAGCTCTGCGACAATCTCGTGCATGCCTTCGACGGGGCCGAGGATGGTTTCGTCGAACCGCTCGCCCCAAGCGCGAATCAGGTCGGCATGTTCTGGAAACATCGCGATGCGTTCCGCACTTGTGTCTGCAAAGTCGCGGCCAGCGTCATGCTCCAGATGCCAGTCCATATTGACGACATCGCGCAGAAACGCATCAAGCGCCTGATCATTGGGGATCAGGCACTCATACAGAGCCCGTGGGCTCCAGTGATAAAGGACGTTGCCGATGTCAAAAACAACGGCAGACACGGGGGTTCTGGCCAATTGGTGGCCTTAGCCTTGGCGTGCCTTGAACCGCTTTTGGGTCTTGTTGATCACATAGGTGCGACCGCGACGACGAATGACGCGGTTATCCCGGTGACGATCCTTGAGCGACTTAAGTGAATTGCGAATCTTCATGATCGCTTGCCTATACTCTGTGATTCTGGAAAAACGAAGGCCGCCGCCTAAGGGGGACGGGCGGGCAAGTCAAGCAACAAGCGGGGCTTTTGTGAGGAGTTTGTTCATGCGTAGCCTGTTTCTATTGCCCCTTGTGGCCCCAATGCTGGCGCTTTCCGCGTGCAGCAGCAGCATCCCGCCGGTCGAAGTCACCCGCTTTCACTTGAGCCAACCGTTTGAGAAAGGCTCTGTGACTATTGTTCCTGCGCCGGGAGGTGCCGCTGAAAGCTTGGAGTTTCGCACCTATGTGGCCGCCCTTGCCAAGGCGATGGCGCCTTTGGGCTTCACTGGGCCTTCGGGCCAAGGCCTGCCCTTGGTCGCAGAGCTTGATTTCAGCCGCGGCAGCCGCACAGAAATGGCGCGCCGTTCTCCGGTGAGCATTGGCGTCGGCGGTGGCAGCTTCGGGCGTGGCGGCGGCATCGGGATTGGCACCAGCTTTGGACTTGGCGGGGGCGGAAGCGGCGAAGTGATCGTCTCGCGCCTGTCCGTCCGGATCAAGCAAAAGAGCGATGGCAAGGCTTTGTGGGAGGGGCGGGCGGAGACGGCGGCATCCGCGCGTTCTGCCGCTGCTCAACCCGGACTCGCGGCGGAAAAGCTGGCCATGGCCTTGTTTCAAGATTTCCCCGGGCCATCGGGCCAAACAATCACCGTTCCATAAACCCTAAGGATCATCATGCAGATCAATTCCGCCTTTGATAGCGGCAATATCATCGTCACGGCCATTGAAGGCACCAGCGCGACTCTGGAGATTCGCAAGGATAAGGATTCGGACTTTTATCAATGGTTCCACTTTCGCGTATCCGGGGCGAAGGGGCAGCAGGTGACGCTGAAGATTACCAACGCAGGCGGATCGGCCTATCCCGGCGGCTGGCCCGATTATCAGGCGCGGGTGAGCGATGATCGGCAGGATTGGCGCTGTGCCGAGACGCGGTATGAGGGCGGCGAGCTGATCATCACGCATACGCCTGCCGAAGATGCCGTGTGGTTCGCCTATTTCGCGCCTTATTCGATGGAGCGGCATTTTGACTTGGTGCAGCGCATCGCGCGTGCGCCGGGTGTGGCGCTTGTGGAGCTTGGCCAGACGATCGAAGGCCAAGCGATGGATTGCTTGCAGATGGGGACGGGGCCAGTGCAGGTCTGGCTCTATGCCCGCCAGCATCCCGGCGAAAGCATGGCCGAATGGTGGATGGAAGGCGCGCTCGAGTGGCTGATCTCAGGCGATCCTGCGGCGGAGCGGCTGCGGAGCAAAGCCACGCTCTATATCGTGCCCAATATGAACCCCGATGGCAGTTGCCGCGGCCATTTGCGCACCAATGCGGTCGGCGTGAACCTGAATCGCGAATGGGCTGAGCCGTCTGCGGATCGGTCTCCCGAAGTGCTGTGCGTGCGCAATGCGATGGATGAAACCGGCGTCCATTGGGCGATGGATGTGCACGGCGATGAAGCCATCCCCGCCAATTTCATCGCGGGCTTTGAAGGCATTCCCAATTGGACCGATGATCAGGGGGAGCGATATCATGCCTATCGCAACGCCCTTGCCGCCCACACCCCGGATTTTCAGACGGAGATTGGTTATCCCATCTCCACCCCCGGCCGCGCCAATCTGACCATGTCCACCAACCAACTGGCGAACCGTTTCGCGCATATGGGCTGCGTCTCCATGACGCTTGAAATGCCGTTCAAGGATCATGCCAGCAACTCCGACGCGGAACGGGCTTGGTCAACGGAGCGGTGCAAAAAACTGGGCGTGGATTGCTTGGTGGTGCTGGAGGGGATGATTGAGGGCGAATCGCTCAATGTCTAAATCACCTCCGTCACTCCGGGCTTGACCCGGAGTCCATGCCTCATCATTGAAACAAGCTGGATACATCCAGCACTGCGCAGATAGTGAGGCATGGGTCCCGGATCGGGGTCCGGGACGACCGTGGCGCAAGTTTTAGGAACTTCCCCTCGGCCCGTCATCCGCATCTTCATGAGGATGGCGGGCCATGGGAGCCAAGCCGTTAAGCCGCGTTGCGCTGATCCTCGATCACCGTTGGCACTTCGCCGCCAATCGCAATCTTCCGGGGCTTCATAGCTTCGGGCACTTCGCGGACCAGTTCGATGGTCAACAGCCCATCGGCCAAGTCGGCACTGTCTACCCGCACAAAGTCGGCGAGCTGAAAGCGGCGTTCAAACGCGCGGTTGGCAATGCCATTGTGAAGGAGCTTGCGCCCTTCGACATTGTCATTTTCGGCACGACGCCCGGCCACGGTCAACTGGCTTTGGTGTGACGTGATCTCAATCTCGTCGCGCTTGAAACCAGCGACGGCAAGCGTGATGCGATAGCGATCATCCGCGACCTTCTCGACATCATAGGGCGGGTAATTATCCGCAACGGTGCCGCCTTGTTCCAGAAAATCGAACAAGCGATCAAAGCCAACGGTGGCGCGGCGATAGGCGTTCCAATCAAAATGGGTACGCATGGGTCTTCATCCTTTCAGTATGACAAGGTGTATAACAAGCGGCAGTCCATCTTGGCCCTGCCGCGCCGGATGCCATTTCGGCCATCGGGCCAACTTGAGGTAAGAGGCGATGGACGGCTTTCAAGGGGCTGGAAATCGGTGGCGGCCAAGGATAGACTATCCCCCATGAAATCCATTCTTGCCCTTGTAATCGCCGCGTCCATCGCCATGCCCGCACTTGCGCAAACGCCGAAGAAGGTGCCTGCCAAGCCTGCTCCCGCAGCCCCTGCCAAGCCCGCTGCCGATGTGATGATTGAGGTCAATACAAGCGTCGGCCGGATGGTCTTCCTGCTCAACCGCCAGAAAGCCCCGATCACCGCAGGCAATTTCTTCAAATATGCGACCACGGGCCGCTTCAATGGCACGAGCTTCTATCGCCGCGTGCAAACGCTGGGCACGACGGACAAAGGCTTCATCCAAGGCGGCACAACTGATCCCAAGCGCGTGCTTCCCCCAATCGCGCATGAGCCAACGACGCTGACCGGTTTGAGCCATGTCGATGGGGCCCTGTCCGCACCGCGCTGGGCTCCGGGTACAGCGCGAGGCGATTTCACCATCATGTCAGGCGATGCGAAGTGGATGGATGCCGACCCCAAAGCATCGGGCGATAATTTGGGCTATGCCGTGTTCGGTCGCGTGGTTGAAGGTATGGATGTGGTGAAGAAGATCCTAGCAGCACCAGTCTCGACCACCAAAGGCGAAGGCGTGATGCGCGGGCAAATGTTGGAGCCGCAAGTCAAGATCATCTCTATGAAGTTGATGCCACCGATCATGATGCCGCCAAAGGCTATGATAGTCCCCCCCGCCCAACAGCCCGCCCCAATAAATTAATCGAAATTTACCCTCTTTGGGGTTAGGGGCAGACGGATGAGCCAAAGCCATACCCTTGCCGTCATCCTGCCTTGCTACAACGAAGAAGCGGCGATTGCACAGACGATCGCCGATTTCCGCGCCGCGCTGCCCAGCGCTGCCATCTATGTCTATGACAATAACAGCAAGGATCGAACGGTCGAAGTCGCGCGCGCTGCAGGGGCCATCGTCCGCACCGAAAAGATGCAAGGCAAAGGCAATGTCGTCCGCCGCATGTTCGCGGATGTCGATGCCGACGTCTACATCATGGCCGATGGCGATGCGACTTATGAAGCGGCCGCAGCGCCCGCATTGGTTGCGAAGCTGATCGACGACAATCTTGATATGGTGGTGGGGGCCCGCAAATCCGAAGTGGATGAAGCATACCGGCGCGGCCATAAGTTCGGCAACAAGATGCTCACCGGCCTCCTCGCTTGGTTTTTCGGGCGAAGCTTCAGCGATATCCTGTCCGGCTACCGTGTTTTCTCTCGCCGCTTTGTGAAGAGCTTTCCTGTGCTGTCCGCCGGTTTTGAGATTGAGACCGAAATCAGCGTCCATGCGCTGGAGATGAAAATGCCAGTGGCTGAACAAGTCACGGCTTACGCGGCGCGCCCAGAAGGCAGCGAGTCCAAGCTCAGCACTTATCGCGATGGCTGGCGGATTTTGAACACGATCATTCGCCTGTTCCGCTATGAACGGCCCTTGGCCCTGTTCGGCACAATCGCTGGCGTCTTTGCGATCATGGCTGTGTTGCTCGGCATTCCGCTGGTTCTGACCTATTTGGAAACTGGCCTTGTTCCGCGTTTCCCGACCGCGGTCCTTGCGACTGGCCTCATGATCCTCTCTGCCCTCAGCGGCATGTGCGGGCTAATCCTTGATACGGTGGTGCGCGGACGGTTGGAGGTGCGGCGCTTGGCTTATCTGTCTCATCCCGCGCCGGGCGGATGAGCCGCACTGCCATCATCCTGCCACGATGGACCGCTTTAAGAGCGCGCTGAAAGTGCCTATATCATGGATATGACCGCCAACGCCCTTGCCCCTGCTGACGATGCGCTGCCCGCGCAGGGGCGCGTGCGTTTGGCTGATGATATGGCGATGATCCGCACGGCAGCGGAATTGACGCGGGATTTGAACGCGCCACGCCCTGCCATCTATTGGGCGGATTTTGGTGCATCAGCCGTCATTGGCTATGGTGCGATGGCGCTGGCGATCATGGCTGGCTCAGGCTGGCCGCTCATCGGCTCGGCCTTGCTTTCCATCCTCGCGCTGTATCGCGCAGGCAGCTTCATTCATGAGCTCACTCACATCAAGCATAGCGCTGTGCCGGGGTTCCGGACCGTGTGGAACCTGACGCTGGGCATTCCGATGCTGATCCCCTCCTTCATGTATGAAGGGGTGCATAGCCTTCACCATGCGCGGACTCGCTATGGCACAGCGGAAGATCCTGAATATTTGCCGCTGGCGTTGATGAAGCCTTGGACGCTGCCGGTGTTTCTGATCGCGTCGACTTTGGCACCGATTGCGTTGCTGTTCCGCTATGGGGTTTTGACGCCGCTTTCGCTTCTCATTCCGCGGCTGCGGGTGATGGTTGTGGAGCGTTATTCTTCCTTTGCGATCAATCCTGCATTTCGCCGCCGTGCGCCTGAGGGAGAATTGAAGGCATTTTGGGCATGGACCGAAGGCTTGGCCTGCGTCTGGGCACTTGGGCTGATCATTGGCGCAGCGAGCGGGTTTATCCCCCTTGCTGGTTTCCTCATTGCGCTGGGAATCACTAGTGGCACTTTGCTGCTCAACCAAGTCCGCACGCTTGTGGCCCATCTTTGGGAGAATGAAGGCGAAGTCTTGACGGTGACGGAGCAATATCTGGACAGCGTCAATGTGCCGCCACCTGCTTTCTTGCCAGAGCTTTGGGCGCCGGTTGGGTTGCGCTATCATGCGCTTCACCATTTGCTTCCCGGCCTCCCCTATCATGCGCTGGGTGAAGCGCATCGGCGGATCATGAAGGCGGTGGGTGCGGATTCGACCTATCATGGTGGCAATTACTCGGGCTTGCCTGCTTTGCTGGGCGGATTGATCAAAGGCACAATGACGGGCGCTCCTGCTTCCCGCCGAGGCTGATCCCCACTTGCCCCTGACGACTGCCCGCGTCTAAGGCGCTTCCCATGAAAATTGCATCATGGAACATCAACAGCGTGCGGGCGCGGTTGGATATTGTCGAACGCTTCCTCACAGAAATGGCGCCAGACATTCTCTGCCTTCAGGAAACCAAAGCGGAAAATGGCTCTTTCCCGGTAAAGGCCTTTCATGAGCTTGGCTATGATCATGTCATCCTCAACGGACAGAAAATGCACCATGGCGTGGCCATCGTCAGCAAGGTTCCCGTGACCGAGGAGCGCCGCGAAGATTGGCAGGCCAATGGCGAAGCGCGGCACATCGGCGTGCGGCTGCCCAACGGTTGGCGGCTGGACAATGTCTATATCCCTGCGGGCGGCGACATCCCGGATCGCGAGCAAAACCCCAAATTCGGGCAAAAGCTGGATTTCATTGGTCGCATGACGGACTGGTCGTCGACGCTTGAGGAACCCACCATCTTGGTTGGCGATTTCAACATTGCGCCTTTTGAAACCGATGTGTGGGGCCATAAGCAACTGTTGGATGTCGTTAGCCACACGCCAATCGAAGTCGAGACGCTGAGCCGTTTGCGTGAGGCGCATGATTGGGTCGATCTTGGCCGGCACTTCATTCCAGAGCCAGAGCGGCTCTACACTTGGTGGAGCTATCGTGCTGCCGATTGGCGGGCGTCTGATAAAGGCCGTCGCCTCGATCATATGTGGGCTTCGCCAGCGGTTGCGGCGAAGGCCATCGGCCACCAGATCCACAAGGATTGCCGCGATTGGGGCAAACCAAGCGACCATATTCCCATCGTTACAGAGTTTGCGATGTGAGTGAGGCCCGCGCCGTTGCCCGAGCCATTGACGCGCTTCGGCGCGGCTGGCCCGTTGCGATTGATAGCGTGGTGTCTGTCCTTGCGATTGAAGCGGCCGATGATGGGCGGCTTGCGGATTTTGGCGGGGCAGGGGATGTGCTCTTGTCCTCCTCCCGCGCCGCAACGTTGAAGCTCGCCAATCAGGCTGATGCCGCAACGCCGGACAAGCCCGTGCGCGTTGCCGCTGAACCTTGGCTGGACCTGCCCGCCGCCCGCGCGCTTGCAGATCCGGCGCTTGATCTCGCCTATCCTTTGAAGGGTCCCTATCGCAGCATCGCGTGCGGCCATGAGACAGCAGCAAAGGCGGCGTTGGAACTCGCCATTCACGCCGGATATCTGCCCGCTTTCTTCATCCGCGATGGTGTGGTGGAAGGGGCAGAAGCCGTCACATCCGAAGGCATTTCCAACTGGGATGCGCCAGAGCGGCTTCAGCTTGTCACTCGCGCCAAGCTGCCGATTGCAGCGCATGAAGGGGCAGAGATTGTCGCTTTCCGCTCACCCGAAGCCGCAGGCGAACATGTCGCGATCTTGATCGGCCAGCCCAATGGACATCCGCCGCTTGTCCGCCTCCATAGCGAATGTTTGACGGGCGATGTCTTTGCGTCGCTCAAATGCGATTGCGGGCCGCAGTTGGAGGCGGCGCTGGCGAAGATCGCTGACCATGGCTGGGGCATATTGCTGTACCTCCGCCAGGAAGGGCGTGGCATTGGCCTGATCAACAAGCTCCGCGCCTATGCGCTGCAGGATCAGGGCTTTGATACAGTTGATGCTAATACGCGGCTGGGCTTTCCAGTCGATGCCCGCAATTTCGGCACAGCGGCGCGGATGCTGCAGCTGCTCGGCCAAGATCGCATTCGTTTGCTGACGAATAATCCCAATAAGGTGGCAGGCATCGAGGCGGCCGGGGTGACGGTGATCGAGCGGGTTGAACATAAGCTCCCGTCAAATCCGCATAATCATCATTATCTAGAAACGAAGCGGGATCGCACGGGGCATCGGTTGTAGGTGACGGCGTCGTCCCGGACTTGATCCGGGACCCATGCCTCTATGGCGGAGCAATGTTGGATGTCGAAGGATAATGTCCTGAAACACCCAGCCCAACCCTATGCATCGAGGCATGGATTCCGGGTCAAGCCCGGAATGACGGAGGGGTTGGGCTGACAGATTTGTTCCCTGTCCACTTTCCCTTCCCCACTCCCCCAAAACCCCCTATCGAATCCCCATGCCGAGCCTCCTCGCCAAACCCCGTTCAGCCCTTCGCGAATTTCTCGCCAATGAAGCATCAGGCGGGTTGCTGCTGATGGGTGCCGCAGCCATCGCGCTGATCATCGCGAACAGCCCGCTGGCACCGACCTACTTCGCGATCCTCGATACTTACATCGGCGGCCTTTCCATCCATCATTGGATCAATGATCTGTTGATGGCCTTTTTCTTCCTTGTCGTTGGGCTGGAGATTAAGCGCGAATTTATCGACGGGCATCTGGCGACCTGGGCAGACAGGCGCTTGCCGATCATCGCAGCCGCAGGGGGGATGATTGTTCCGGCCCTGGTGTTCCTGTTTGTCGTTGGCGCAGATCGGACGCTTGCCAATGGCTGGGCCATCCCCGCGGCGACTGACATCGCTTTTGCCATTGGCGTGCTGGCGTTGCTGGGCAGCCGAGCGCCCGCGTCTCTGAAACTCTTCCTCACAACCGTGGCGATTATCGACGATATGGGGGCCGTCGCCATCATCGCGATTGCCTATACCAAGTCGATTGCAGGCCCGTGGTTGCTGGCGGCGCTGTCGGTGATGGCGGCCATGTATGTCGCGAACCGAGCGGGCGTGGTCCGGATGCGCTGGTATTTCTTGGGCTTTGGCCTGCTGTGGTTCGCGGTCCTCCAATCCGGCATTCACGCGACCATTGCGGGCGTGCTTGCCGCCATCATGGTCCCCGTCCGCATCACCAAAGCAGCACCAGATGCCGGGGATTCGACGCTGCACCGCATGGAGCATCTGCTCCACAAGCCCGTCGCGTGGGTGATTGTGCCATTGTTCGGTCTCGCCAATGCAGGCGTCACTTTTGGAGAAGATGGCGTCTTCCAGACGCTGCCGCTTGCCGTTGCGCTGGGGCTGTTCCTTGGCAAACAAGCCGGGATTTTCAGCTGTGTCTGGCTCGCCGTCAAACTGAAGCTCGCTGCCAAACCAGCAGGGGCGAGCTGGACTCAAATTTACGGCGTGGCTTTGCTCTGTGGCATTGGCTTCACCATGAGCCTGTTCATCGGCAACCTCGCCTTTGAAGACGCTGCCTTGGTTGATGCGATGAAGATTGGCGTGCTGGTCGGCTCTGGCCTGTCCGCGCTAGCCGGGTGGTTGGTGCTGCGCCTCGCAAATGCACCTCGGCTGGGGGGTTAGCCGAGGTGCATCGCGACACTTTAGAAACCGAAGCGAAGGCCAACCAAAGCTGACGTCGAACGGTATCCGTTGGTGTTGAAGGTCCGGTTGGTGGCCGGTGCGCCGACTTGGCCGTCTAGCTTCACGCCTGTTACGCGCTGATGCTTCACGCCAAGTTCAACCGCGCTTTTCTCGCCGATCTTCACGGCCAAGCCCGCAGCGGCCTGCCACGAGAAGCCCCAATCCTTGTCATTGAGCCGGGTTCCGCCCGTCAAGCCAGCCGTGCGCTGCAGCTCTGATGTGACCCGCGCCATCCCGACGCCTGCACCAATGTAAGGCGAGACGGATGAACCGGGGGCAAGATCAACATAGCCGCTCAGCATGAAATCAAGCTTTTTCAAACGCCCGCCCGCATCAAAGGCTGCGGCTTTGGCGGTGCCTTTGCGGTCTAGGCCGTTGCGGGCCAGTCCGGCAGTCGCTTCCAAGCGGAAACCGCCCATATCATAGCCAAGGCCCAAATCGCCCGTCCAGCCGCGCTTGCCATCTGCGCTGCGACGGAAGGTTGACGGAGCGGCAATATCGGCAGCCTTCAAGCGAAGGTCAGCATCAATGCCAACACCGGCGCGGATGACGCCATAGGCGCCCGAATTGGGTGCGTCGGCTTGAGCAGATGCCACGGCTGGCACAAAAGAAAGAGCAGCAACGGTGCTGGCGATCATAGTCTTAAACATGGGAGTATCCTTTTGATTGGTTTTGAAAAACCGACGCCAGAAAGCCGCCGATGATTGAAAATTAGACGCGCTATTTTGAGACTCTGCCGAGGCTTTGTGGAGATTGGGGGGAGGAGGCTGGCCTTGCTTTTCGCCAAGGAAAGCGTCGTTCTTCACTGCTTCTGTGGCGCTTCTCCACAGTCTCTCGACAAAAGGGAGGCATTTGGCCGCTTATCGGAGGATAAGTGAATGCCAAATCGTCAAAGCAAGATAGGCCTCTTCACTTTGATCCGTCTATTGATGCAATGGTGCTGCGCACCTTCGGAGAAGATGAAGCGATGAACGAGAATGCCTTGATCCTGATCGTGGAGGATGAGCGGCAGATAGCCGAAATCTATCAGGCCTTTTTTGAACGCGAAGGATTTCGGGTTGTGACGGCGCATGATGGCGAGGCGGGGCTAGACTTGCACCGCATGCTTTCCCCTGATCTGGTCGTGCTGGATATTGGCTTGCCCAAGCGAGACGGGGTTGAGGTGCTGGGCGAAATCCGCAGACGCGGCAATTCGCCCGTGATTATGTCGACTGCGTTGGGTGAGGATCTGGAGAAGCTGACGGCGCTTAAGATTGGGGCGGATGATTATCTGGTGAAACCATTCAATCCTCTGGAGCTTGTCGCGCGGGCGCGGGCCGTTTTGCGCAGAGCAACTGATACCAATGGTCGAGGCAATGTGATCCGCGTCGGCGCGCTAGAGGTGGATATGGTCGCGCATGAAATCAGGGCCGTGGTCAAGGATGACGCTGAGATATTGGAGGTGACGCCCACCGAGTTTCGCATCGTCTCTCACATGGCCCGCGCGCCGCGAAAGGCCTTTGCGCGAAGCGAAATCTTGGATGCCTGCTTGCCTCAAGATGGCAATGCGCTGGAGCGCACGGTTGATAGCCATATCAGCAATTTGCGGATGAAGTTTGAACGGGTCGGCATCGAAGGCATGTTGCCGGGCGTGCGCGGCGTTGGCTATCGATTGGCAAGCTCATGATCGGCCGCTTCAGGATGACGCTGCGCGCTCAGCTCATTGTGGCGATGGTCTCTTGCGTGCTTGCTACAGTGGTTATTGCGACTGTTTCTTCAATCTATCTCGAAGACATGTTCATGACTTCGTTTTCGGACAAACTTTCGCCTGCTGCTCGCAAGCTGAATGACGATATCAACGCTTTCAAGGTTCCAGCCGACTATAGCGCGGTACCTGAATTGATTCAGAGGGGGAAAGCCTTTGAGAAGGAGTCCGAAAATTACGGAGTGCTGATCACTGTGTTGATTGGTGGCGCGTCATTTATTGGCCGGAATCCTGATCGCGCTGATTATTGCGCCAAGGATTGGCCGACCGCTGGAGGCCGTATCTGCGGCGGCCCAGCGCGTGGCCGACGGGGATCTCAGCGCGCGGATCGATGCCAAGGCCGGGGGCGTTGGAGAAACGGCGAACCTCATCGACAGTTTCAATCGCATGGCTTCATCGCTTGAACGGTTTCAGCGCCAATCGGTCGAAAGCTCCGCCGCCATCGCGCATGAGTTGCGAACGCCGCTCACCATCCTTCAGGGCCGGTTGCAGGGTATGGTTGAAGGCGTGTTTGAAACCAAGCCCCGCGATCTGGAGGGCTTGATCGATCAGGTCGAATCCCTGTCACGCATCGTCAGTGATTTGAACATTGTCAGCTTGGCACAGGCAGGGCGGCTTTCGGTCCATCAAGAGCCGGTTTGGCTGGAAGAAAGCATGGCCTCTTTGCTTCACACTGTGATGCCGGATTTGGAGAAGGCCGGATTGATTGTGGAGGCGGATTTGCGTCCAGCGAATGGCTTTGCGGATGCCAGCCGGGTTCGGCAAGCGGCGCTTGTGCTCATCGAAAATGTCAAACGCCATGCCGCAGCGGGTGGCTCTATCCGGGTGGAAACGGGCGTGGATGATCGGCAAGCCTTCATCCGCGTGCTGGATCGCGGTCCGGGTATCAATCCCGACACAGTTGACCGGATGTTTGAGCCCTTCTGGCGAAGCGAAGCCTCCCGATCCCGCGCGACCGGCGGATCAGGCCTTGGCCTCTCCGTCGTCGCCTCAATCGCCTCGGCCCATGGGGGAAGTGTGTCGGCTGCCCCCCGCGATGGCGGCGGAGCAGTGTTTGAATTGCGGCTCCCTCGAAGTTAGGTTGATGGCGCCGTGCTTGATCATGCTGCGATCTGCAGCAGGAGGACGGTGACGACGACCAAGGTAAAGCTGTCCTTCAGTGTCTTCGCTCAGCGCTTGTCTAGGCGCGCCATCGATTGTCAAGACCGACGCAATTCTTGTTGACAGGTTGGTCATAAGATGTTGCCATCAAACATCTTTTGCTTGGGAGACAGGTTATGGGAAGCTTTCTCGGGACCTTGATCGGACTTGCGAGCCGGATCGCGGGCGATAGCGGCTTTTTGAGCGATAAGCTCAATGATTTTGCCATCAACAGATTGGTCAAAGTCTCTCGCAATCGCCCGCATCCTTGGAGCACGCGAATGCCCTATGTCAGCTGGGCAGGCTTAACCGACCGCACTTATAGTGCACGGTTATTGCCTGCGAAGGCGGCGGGGGTTCAGCCCGACAGTGCTGATGTAGCAAGTTTGTTTTTGGCCAAAGAAGGCGGCCAAATGGATTGCGAAAAATCAACCGCTCTCTTCGCTGCCTTTGCTCAATATCTAACCGACGGCTTCATCCGCACCAAATTGGCAAATGACCCGCCATTTGGCGACGGCAAGAAGGACCGCAAGCGCACGACGAGCAACCATGAAATTGATCAGAGTCCGCTTTATGGTCGAACTGAAAGACAAACCGATGTTCTGCGCCTCAAGTCTTCAAAGGCGGGAGAAAAAGGCCGGCTCAAATCGCAAATGATCGACGGAGAGGAATATTCCCCGTTCCTTTTCAATTCCGATCTCAGCGTAAAGTCCGAATATTGCGATCCCGAAACGGGCGAGCCGATCCTCGATTTGCCGCTCGGAATTGACAAGCAGCCCAAGGACTCACCGATTTGGGCTACGCTCTTTGCGGCAGGCGGTGACCGCGTCAATAGTACGCCGCAGGTTGCCATGATGAACACCCTGTTTCTGCGTGAGCATAATCGATTGGCGGGAATGCTCGAAAAGAAGAATCCAACCTGGGATGATGATCAAGTCTTTGAAACAGCGCGCAACATATCCATCATTCTTCTGATCAAGATCGTGATTGAGGAATATATCAATCATATCAGCCAAGCCCCCATTCGTTTGCGCGCTCGGCCAAATGTCGCTTGGAAGGCGAAGTGGAACCGGCCCAATTGGATTACGGCTGAATTCAGCTTGCTTTACCGTTGGCACCCTTTGGTTCCCGAACAGATGATGTGGGGCGGTAAAAGCCTCCCGGGCGGTGCCCTGCTTTTGAATAACGGGCCGCTGCTCGCAGGCGGATTGGCGAACGCGTTCGCAGATGTCTCGTCGAACAAGGCGACACGCCTGACCCTAGGCAACACGGCATCCTTCCTCATGTTCGCAGAGGAAAAAGCGATTTTGCAGGCGCGTGAAAATCAAATCGCGCCTTATAACGACTATCGAGAAGCGATGGGAATGGACCGGGCAAGCAGCTTTGCCGATGTCGTTGGCCCAGATCGGCCGGAGCTCGCGGCACAGTTACAAGCGCTTTATGGCTCAGTTGATCGGCTTGAATTTTATGTCGGTCTGTTTGCAGAGCCAACGCAGAAGAATGGCGTTCTTCCCGATCTGCTTCAGGCGATGGTGGCAATGGACGCCTTTTCACAGGCGCTCACTAATCCGCTGTTGAGCGAGCATATTTGGGGCGATGAACGGATTGGCCGCCTGACCTTCACCGATGAAGGCCTAACCGAGATTAATCGAACCAAGACGCTGCGTGACATTCTTGAACGCAACAGCGCTGGCCTTGGCAGCCAATTTGTCGGGATGACGCGCATGGATTGGCAGCGAAAGTAATCCGTTTGCGATGACGCCCCAAACCCCCGCAGTTGCGCGGCAACGGCATGGGTGGCATAGCTCGCGTTCCCAACCACAATCGGAACGATCATGTCTGACGAATTTTACCGCATTAAACGCTTGCCCCCCTATGTCATCGCTGAAGTGAATGCGATGCGGGCGGCCGCGCGTCAGGCGGGGGAAGACATTATCGATCTGGGCATGGGCAATCCCGATTTACCGCCGCCGCCGCATGTGATTGAAAAGCTAGCCGAAGTGGCGCGCAATCCCAAGGCGCATGGCTATTCCGCGTCGAAGGGCATTCCCGGCCTCCGCAAAGCCCAAGCCGCCTATTATGGCCGCCGCTTTGGCGTGGACGTTGATCCGGAAAGCGAAGTTGTCGTGACTTTGGGCTCAAAAGAGGGCCTTGCGAACCTTGCCCAGGCGATCACGGCACCAGGCGATGTCGTGCTGGCGCCTAACCCCAGTTACCCGATCCACACCTTCGGCTTCATCATCGCAGGCGCGACGATCCGCAGCGTGCCAACGACGCCGGATGAGCGCTATTTTGAGGCGCTCGAACGGGCGATGAAATTCACCGTGCCCAAGCCTTCGGTGCTGGTGATGGGCTATCCATCGAATCCGACAGCGGAAACAGTGGACCTTGCTTTTTATGAGCGGGTTGTTGCCTTCGCAAAGGAACATAAGCTTTGGGTGCTGAGCGATCTTGCCTATTCAGAGCTTTATTATGATGGCTGCCCCACGCCTTCGATCCTTCAGGTGAAGGGTGCGAAAGATGTCGCGGTTGAGTTTACATCGCTTTCCAAAACCTACTCCATGGCCGGATGGCGGATTGGCTTTGCGGTGGGCAATAAGACGCTGATCGGGGCGCTGACGCGGGTTAAATCCTATCTCGATTATGGTGCATTCACGCCGATCCAAGCGGCTGCGGTGGCGGCACTCAATGGCCCGCAAGATATTGTGGCCGCCAATCGGGAGCTTTATCATAAGCGCCGCGACGTGCTGGTCGAGAGCTTCGCCCGCGCAGGGTGGGATATTCCGGCCCCTCGTGCATCGATGTTTGCTTGGGCCCCCTTGCCGCCGGCGCTGGCCCATTTGGGGAGTTTGGAGTTTTCCAAGCAGCTCCTCACTCACGCAGGCGTCGCGGTTGCCGCTGGCGTTGGCTATGGCGAGGAAGGCGAGGGCTTTGTGCGCATCGCGATGGTCGAAAATGAACATCGCCTCCGCCAAGCGGCCCGCAACGTGAAAAAATATCTCGTGTCGATGGGGGTGAATGTCCCCGGCCAAGCCGCAGGATAAACACCCTTATGAGCCTATCAGACTTTCGGTTCTGCCACCGCACGCGTGTGCGCTATGGCGAAGTGGATCAGCAGGGCGTTGTCTTCAACGCCCGCTATCTCGATTATGGCGATATTGGCGTCACTGAATATTGGCGGGCGGTGGGCTTTCGCTTTTCGGGCGAGGATGTGATGGAATTTCATGTCGCTCGTGCGGAGGTGGATTTCAAAAAGCCCATCTACCCTGACGAAGAAATCGCCATCTGGGTGCGGACGGAGCGGATCGGCAATTCCAGCATGACTGTGCTGGTTGAACTGCACGGCGCGGATGCAGGCGTGGAAGGCGATTTGCGCTCGACCATCCGTGAAGTGCAAGTTCATGTCGATTTGGCAGCACACCGGCCAATCCCGATTCCCGATGCGGTGAAAGCGAAGTTTCTTGATTTTGATCAACGGGATGGCGTTCTTTTTACGCCCTAACCCGCCACCTGTGCCCTAAAAGCCACGCCTCTGTGGCAAAATGACGAACGCTCAAAACCACTGCTTGGTTTGCCCCTGCTTTGTCGGCATAGCGCGGCCTAAGCGGGCAATTCCGCGTGTATTTTGGTATCCGGAGGGGATTTATGAAAACATCATCCAAAACTAAATTTCTATTGTCTGCAGCGCTCGTAGCGCTTTTGCCAGCTGCGCCTGTGTTCGCACAAGAAGCCCCAGAAGCGGCCGCCGAGGAAGTCGATACCACAGAAATCGTTGTAACCGCCGGTAAGCGCGAACAAACGCTGCAAGATGTGGCGATTTCTGTGTCGGTGACAAGTGCGCAGACGATTGAACAGTCCTCGATCAATGATCTGATTGACCTTCAGTTCTTGGTCCCCTCGCTTAAGATCCCACAATTTAACGCTGCATCTGAAGTCAACTTCGTCATTCGTGGTTTTGGCAACGGCAGCGGCAACATCGGCATTGAAAGCTCTGTTGGCGTGTTCGTCGATGGCGTTTATCGTTCCAAATCGGCCTCCGCGATTGCGGACTTGCCCGAAATTGAACGGATCGAAGTGCTTCGCGGCCCACAATCGACTCTGTTCGGCAAGAATACTTCGGCTGGTGCGATCAGCATCGTGACGAAGAAGCCAACCTTTGATTGGAATGGCAACGCCTCCGTAACGTTCGGAAATTTCGATGCACGAGAAGGCACAATGTCGTTGAACGCAGGGTTGAGCGACACGACGGCGCTTCGCGTTTCGGGAACGTTCAACAAGCGCGATGGCACGTTCAACAACATCAACCTTGGCACTAAGGTAAACAATCGCGATCGTTTCTCGCTGCGCTACGACATGATTTGGGAGCCATCTGCAGACGTGTCTTTCCGTCTGATTGGTGATTATAACAAGCTGACTGAAATCTGCTGCGGCGCGGTGCCCATTTTCAACGGTCCTGTAACGACTGGTGTTATTGGCGGGCTGCTCGGCGCGCAAATCGGCAACCCTGCACGCGTCTTCAATTACGAAACTGTCTATAGCGAAGACCCAGTCAACAAGTTGACCGGCAAAGGCGTATCGCTTCAGGGTGACTTTGATATCGGCTTTGCAAAGCTGACCTCAATCACGGCTCTGCGTCGCCAAACAGACTCTGCGGCGATTGACGTTGATTTCACGGCTGCAAAGATCGTTGACCAAAAGATCGACACTGAGATTAAAAACTTCACGCAAGAATTCCGGCTTGCTTCCGATGGTGATGGGCCATTCTCATGGTTGGTGGGCGCGTTTTACGGCACTGAAACGATCGATCGCGATGAGTTCATCAAGTGGGGCATCCAAGGCCGTCCATTCATCAACGGCATTACCGGCGGCCTTATTCCGTTGCTTGAAGGATTGCAGGCTGCGAGCGGTGGCATTGCTCCTGGCACCACCTATATTCAGCCGGGCCAAGGCGTGAGGGTTGATTACGAGTTAAAGAATAAATCATATTCGTTGTTCGGTCAGGCCGACTATAAGCTCACCGACAAGCTGACGATTTCCGGCGGCTTGGCTTATCTGAACGATAAGAAGGTCGGCACAATGAATGGTCTTTCAACTGATGCCTTTGCTCGGTTGGATTTGAACAATGTCGCAAATATCGGTCTTTTGCCTTTTGGTGCACTGCCAGCAGGCGTTGCCGGTTGCTTACTCCAAAAAGGTTATAATCCTGCTGCGAACGGCGGATTCGTTCCTGCAAACCTGTTCGGCGGTTCGCTAGGGGCATCTCTCCCCGGCGCTGGTTCTGCTCCATGTCCGGTATCACCTGCAGGGGCTAATCCTTTTGCATTGGGTGGTGCGCAGTTCCTGTCACAACCGTTCAATTACACTGATGAGCGCTTGAAGGCCGACAAGGTCGTCTACATGGGCCGTATCGCCTATGACTTCTCTCGTCGTTTGAACGCTTATATCAGCTATTCAAAGGGCTGGAAGGCTGGCGCGTTCAACCTGTCGCGGGATTCGCGTCCGCCGCTCAATGGTGTTGGCCGCTCAACCGATCCTGAAAATGTCACGGTTTATGAACTGGGCATCAAGGGCAGCTTCCAAGGCGGTTTTGCCAACCTTGCGGTGTTCAAGCAAAGCATCAAGGGCTTCCAGTCCAACGCCTTTACCGGCACGGGCTTCAACCTTGTGAACGCCGGCGAACAATCGGTGAAGGGCTTTGAATTTGACTTTGGATATCGCCCTTTCCGTGGCCTGAACCTTGGCGGTGGCGTTACCTATCTTGACCCATTGTATGACTCGTTCACGCGTGCGCGGTGTATCTCTGCCGATCCACGCTGCACACCTGGTGTTCAGTTCCGTGATCTTTCTGGCACCACGCCGGACGGGATTTCGAAATGGAGTGTCAACCTGAACGCAGCTTACAACTTTGAGCTTGGTTCGGATTGGAATGGCTATCTTCGCGCTGAATATAGCTATGCCAGCACCATCAAGAACAATGTGGAAATCACGCCAGCGATTCCAATCGGCTTCAGCGACTATAACAATGTCAACATGAGCCTTGGTATCGGAAACAAGGAAATCGTTGAAGCTCAGTTCTGGGTCCGCAACTTGACCAAGGACCAAGCGCTGATCGCAGCATTCCCATCAGTGGCGCAGGCAGGCAGCTTTGCTGGCTATCCAATCCAGCCACGGACTTACGGCATCACGCTTCGTAAGTCCTTCTAATCCGCTTTCCTGGGAGGGGAGCGAGGCGGCGGGAGACCTTCGGGTTTTCCGCCGCCTTTTCTTTTGTGCTGGGCTTAGCGAGCATCCACCAAGATAAGCTCCGCCTCTTCCTCCGCCGTAAAGCGATAGGTGCCGGGACGAAGGGCGAGGCCATCGCGGGCGTTCACGGTTTCGCCATCCACGCTGATCCGGCCTGTTGCGGGTACGAGATAGGCATAGCGACCTTCGTCCAATTCATAGTCTAGGCCTTCTCCAGCCTTCACGGTGGCGCCCAAAACCCGAGCATCGGCGCGGATAGGGAGAGCCTCATCCGCTGCGTCTCCGCTTGCCAAAATCTGCCAGCTGCCTGCGCGATCGGCCTTGGGGAAGGGCTTTGCCCCCCATGAAGGCGCATCGCCGGTATGATCGGGGATCACCCAGATTTGGAAGATCGCAGTTTCCACATCTTCATGATTATGCTCCGAATGGCGGATGCCGGTGCCAGCGCTCATCACTTGCACATCGCCCGCTTCTGTGCGGCCTTTGTTGCCGAGGCTATCCTCATGCGTGATGGCACCTGCACGAACATAGGTGATGATTTCCATATCTTCATGGCCATGGGGAGCAAAGCCCGTGTGCGGCGCGATCAGATCATCATTCCACACCCGAATCCGGCCCCAGCCCATCCGGTCAGGGTCTTGATAGCTGGAAAAGCTGAAATGATGCTTGGCGTTGAGCCAGCCATGGTCTGCGCCGCCAAGGCTATCAAAGCGGCGAATGTCGAGGGTTTGGGTATCGGTTGTCATATGCTGTCTCCGACTTGGGGATGTTGACGATGAGATGGTGTTACATGGGTTAAGTTCAAGGGGGATGACAGCCGAGGAAAAGAGAGGACGCCCATCCACGCCGTTGACCTGCTCGTCCCCCCGGTGCATTGCGCGTCCGCAACTACGCCTTTTGGAGCCGATGATGATTGAAGCCGAATTTTGGGATTATGAAGATGCTGATGAACTTGCCGATGCAGTGGCAGGGGATGTGGCTTTCATCATCGAAAGCGCGATTGATGCGCGGGGATCGGCTGTGATTGCATTGGCTGGCGGCAGCACGCCCGTTCCGATTTTGGAGCAATTGGCCGATAGCCCGCTCGATTGGAAAAAGGTGATGATCATCCCAACTGATGATCGACTCGTGCCCTTGGGTGACGAGCTTTCCAATGCGACGATGATCGCGAAGATTTTCCTACCCAAAGGGGCTCGCGTGATCCCGCTCATTTCGGAAAAAGCCGCCGATTATAAGCTTGCGGGCAGTGCAGCGGCGGCGCGGTTGGATGATCTTCATTGGCCACTGGATCTGGTGTGGCTTGGCGTTGGCAATGATGGCCACACCGCCTCCATCTTCGCGGGGCCAGACTATGAAGATGCGTTGAATGCGCCTGCTGCGCGCAAAGCGGTTGGCGTGATGCCTGATCCTCTGCCGCCCGAAGCGCCTGTCGCGCGGGTGACGCTGACGCGCTCCGCCATCCAATCGGCCAAGACCTTGATCATTGTTGCCAAGGGCAATGACAAGAAAGCAATGCTCGAACAGGCGCTTAAGGATTTGGATTCGTCCCCGCTGCCTATTGGCCGCGTGCTTGCCGGATTGGAAACGCCCATCGATATTCATTGGTGCGCGTGAGGGCCATCCATGCCCCCTGATGTCGTAACAGGCGAACCGGTTGAAGACGGCTGGGCGACGCTCAGGCGGTTCCTGCCTTATCTGTGGCCCAAGGATGATGCAGCACTGCGCTCTCGCGTAATCGGCGCGTTCGTCATGGTCGCGCTTGCCAAGGCCACCATCTTGGCCATGCCCTTTGCCTATAAGGCGGTCATTGATCGCATGGCCCCGGGCGGGGAAGCAGCGGTCACGCTGATCATTGGGCTGGTGCTGGCTTATGTCGGTGCGCGGTTCGGGTCAGTGTTGTTCGACAATCTGCGCAACGTCATTTTTGAACGCGTTGGCCAATATGCGGCGTTGAGCTTGGCCAAGCAGGTCTTTGGCCATTTGCACCGCTTGTCGCTGCGTTTCCACCTCGAACGGCGGACAGGCGAAGTCACCAAAGTGATTGAGCGCGGCACCAAAAGCATCGATGTGATGCTCTATTTCATGCTGTTCAACATTGCGCCGACGGTGCTTGAACTGGCCGCTGTCACGATCATTTTCTGGTGGCTCTTCGGCTGGCCATTGGCACTTGCAACCCTGTTCATGGTCGGGCTTTACATCATCTTCACCCGCAAAGTGACCGATTGGCGCAATGACCTGCGCAAGGAAATGAATGACCTTGATACCGCGACTGTCGCTCGCTCGGTCGATAGTTTGTTGAACTATGAAACGGTCAAATATTT
>DLOX01000279.1 GCA_002478575.1 Sphingomonadales bacterium UBA7473
GATTGGTGCGGAAAAAGGCACGCTGACCCTGATGTGCGGCGGCAAGGACAAAGCGATTGAGGCCGCCCGCCCGATCATGGCGGCCTATGCCAAGAAGATTGTTCATGTCGGCCCGACAGGCCATGGCCAGTTGACCAAGATGGTCAATCAAGTGACTTTTGCCGGGATTATCGCAAGCCTTTCAGAAGCGATCCGCTTTGCGCAGGCCGAGGGACTGGACTTGGAAAAGGTCTACGAATCGATTTCGGAAGGTGCGGCTTCCAGTTGGCAAATGACCAACCGGTGGGACACGATGGTGAAAGACGAATTTGATTTCGGCTTCGCTGTCGATTGGATGCGCAAGGATTTGGGCGTCGCCTTTGATGAAGCCCGAGCCAATGGCGCAAGCTTGCCTGTCGCCGCAATGGTCGATCAATTTTATGCCGAAGTGCAACAGCTTGGTGGCGGGCGGCAAGACACCAGCGCCTTCATCAGGCGGATTGCGAAGAAGTGAGGGGCTTGTTGTGGGCTGCCCTTGCCCTCACCACCCCAGCCCAAGCCGAAACTGTGGTGGAAAATGTCAACGGCATCACCCTCAATGCCGACGGTAAGGTTGAACGGTTCAAAGGCCTGATTATTGGCGATGATGGCAAGATCACGCGGCTCCTCCAAGGCCCATTGCCTTCGCCCGTCATCCCCAAATGCAAAAAGGGCCAGCCTTGCACCTACCCGCCACAGCCTAAGTTTAGGCTCGATGGCAAAGGCCGCACATTGATGCCGGGCTTCATCGATGCCCATGGCCATGTGATGGGTTTGGGCTGGCAAGCGCTCACGCTCGACCTGTCCGCTGCGACCTCGCTTGATGACGCCAAGGCTAGGATCAAGGCCTATGCCGAGGCCAACCCTTCGCAGAAATGGATCATTGGGCGCGGCTGGAATCAAGAGAATTGGTCGCTCGGCCGCTTCCCAACCGCTGCTGATTTGGACGGGGTGATTTCAGATCGGCCGGTCTGGCTTGAGCGGGTCGATGGCCATGCAGGTTGGGCAAATAGCGCGGCGATGACGGCAGCGGGCATCAGTGCCAAAAGCGTTTCGCCTGCTGGGGGTCGCATCGAGATGACTGCGGCCAAGCCCAATGGGGTATTCATCGACGCGGCGATGGACCTGATCAACAAGCATGTGCCGCAGCCTCTGTCAAAAGAGCGCGACCTTGCCTTTGTGAAGGCCCAAGACACTCTTCTGCGCTTCGGGATTACAGGCATCGCCGACATGGGCACCAGCACGGATGATTGGTTGACCTATCGCCGGGCAGGCGATGGCGGATATCTGAGAATGCGGATATTCTCATATTCAGCAGGCCTAGGCCCGATGCTTCAGATCGCCAGCGGAGAGCCAACGCCCTGGCTCTATGGCGACAAGCTTCGCCTAGGTGGCGTGAAAATATATGGCGATGGGGCGTTGGGATCACGGGGCGCCTATTTGAAAGCGGCCTATGCCGACAAGCCCGGCGAACGAGGCCTTCAATTCCTGACGGACGCCACGCTCCGCAATCAAATGACGCGCGCGACGATGGACGGGTTTCAGCTTGCCATCCACGCAATTGGCGATGCTGCCAATGCGCAGGTGCTGGATGCGATTGATGAGATTTCTCAGACTTATGGCGGAGACCGGCGCTGGCGGATAGAACATGCTCAGATTGTCGATCCAGCAGACATTCCGCGCCTTGCGAAGTCTAATACCATCGCATCGATGCAGCCCGTCCATCAGGTCAGCGACCGCACGATGGCTGAGGCGCGATTGGGGCCTGACCGGTTGAAAGGAGCCTATGCTTGGGCTTCCATCCTGCGCGCTGGGGGGAAATTGGCTTTCGGATCTGACGTGCCGGTTGAAAGCGCTGAGCCCTTTGCGGGCCTCTCTGCCGCCACAACGCGCACCGATGCGAAGGGTGAGCCCTTTGGCGGTTGGCAACCCCAAGAGCGCGTCACGATCGAACAAGCGCTTGCCGGCTTCACGACCAATGCCGCCTATGCGTCCTTTGCTGAAGGCAAAACTGGCCGGATCGCGCCGGGGCTTCACGCTGACTTTATCTTGGTTGACCGTGACCCCCTATTCGCAACGCCCGCTGAACTGCGGACGATCAAGGTGCTAGAGACTTGGGTTGGCGGTGTGCGGATGTATTCTTCTGGGGGGAAGTAGGCCGCTTCCCCCGCGCACCAACCCGCACTATCCTTCTTACTTTATCTTGATACGGACCTCTACATGCGTCTCCTTTTTGCTTCCCTTCTCCTCGCGACCACCGCCCCCGCCTTCGCGCAAAACACGCTTCCTCCTATCCCTATCTCGCAAGACAAGGCCTATCCCGGCACGATGATGCTTGAGGTGGATGCGACGGACCTTGCCCGTGCGATTTTCAATGTGAAGCAGACCATCCCCGTTGCCCAATCCGGACCCCAAGTGTTGCTCATGCCTGCCTGGCTCCCCGGCAATCATGCGCCGCGGGGACAAATTGAAAAGCTCGCGGGTCTTGTCATCAAAGCCAATGGCAAGCTGCTGGAATGGAAGCGCGATCCGATCAATGTTTATGCGTTTCACATCAATGTGCCCCAAGGCACGACCAAGCTCGACGCTGAGTTTAAGTTCCTTTCCGCAACCGCAGAAGATCAGGGCCGCGTTGTCATCACCGATGCCATGATGAACCTGCAATGGCAGTCGGTCTCGCTTTACCCTGCGGGCTATGCGACGAGCAAAATGCCGATCCAAGCCAAGGTGAAATGGCCAACGGGCTGGAAAGCGGCAACTGCACTTCGCCCCGCCAGCACTTCTGGCGACACAATCACCTATCAAACCGTTGACTATGAAACCCTCGTCGACAGCCCCGTGTTCGCCGGGAAGCATTTCCGCGCCGAGCCAATGGGTCACAATGTCACGCTCAATATTGTAGCAGATGAGGCGAAAGAACTGGCCGCCAAACCTGAACATATTGAGGCGCATAGGAAGCTTGTCGATCAAGCTGTCAAACTGTTCGGCACGCGCAGCTGGGATCATTATGACTTCCTCCTCGCACTGACGGACAAGATGGGTGGCATTGGCCTGGAACATCACCGATCCTCTGAAAATGGCGTGAATCCTGAATATTTTTTGGAATGGGACACAGGGCCAGGGCGCCGCAACCTTTTGCCGCATGAACTGGTGCATAGCTGGGTCGGTAAACACCGGCGCCCAGCGGGGCATATCGTGCCTGATTTCCATAGCCCGCTCGAAAATAGCCTGATGTGGGTCTATGAGGGGCAGACGCAATTTTGGGGTTATGTGCTGGGTGCCCGCTCTGGGCTTTTCTCAAAGCAAGAGACGCTGGATGCGTTGGCCTCAATCGCCGCTAATCTCGACATCAGGCGCGGTCGCGATTGGCGCAGTGTCGATGATACAACCTATGATCCGATCATCACGCCGCGCCGCCCCAAGGGCTGGGTCAGTTATCAGCGGAGCGAAGATTATTATAATGAAGGCCTGCTGATCTGGCTCGAAACCGATGGCATGATCCGCAGCTTCACGGGCGGCAAGAAAGGCATGGATGATTTCGCTCGCGCTTTCTTTGGCGGCAAAGATGGCGACTATTCCGCCAAGCCTTTTGATTTCAACGAAGTCGCCCGGACCCTGAACAGCATCACCCCCTATGATTGGGCAGGATTCCTCTCGAAACGCTTGACCGAAAAGGCGGGCGGCGCCCCCATCAATGGCCTGATCCTGGGCGGATATCGCTTGACCTATGGCGACACACCCACACCCTTCATGAAAGATGCCGAAACCCGCAGCAAGGAATTGAACCTTACCTATTCGCTGGGCGGCACGATCAACAAAGGCAAGCTTTCTGGCGTCATTTGGGATGGACCGCTTTTTAATGCCGGGCTTTCGATTGGGCAAGAGATTATCGCGGTTGGCGATATCGCCTATTCGGATGCGGCCCTGAAAGATGCGATCCTTGCAGCCAAGGGTGGCAAAGATCCGATCCGCTTGATCGTGAAATCCGGAGACCGGGTGCGGACGGTGAATGTCATATGGAACGGCGGGCTTCGCTATCCTCGGCTTGAGAAGGCCGACAAAGCCGAAGGCAGTCTCGACAAGCTGCTCGCGCCGCGCCCTTAAGCGCCACTATAGCCCAAAGACCGTAGCGTCAGGCAGTTTTCCGCCAAAACTGCGGCGTTTTTGTCACAGTGCAGCATAATTCCAATCCTCTGACGGTTTTCAGCAACTTTCTGGCTGGATTTAATCCCTTTCTTGATCAAGGCTAACCCCGCCTGTGCTGAATGGGAGCAGCGGGCCTTATCCAAGATATTAGGGGAAGTGATTTTATGCGAATTACCAACATGCGCACCGCCATGAAAGCGATGCTGACAACAGGCGTAGCGGCGGGTGCCATCCTGTCTGCTCAACCTGTTCTCGCTCAAGATGCTCCAGCGCCAGCCGCTGAAGAAGCAGCCGACGATAAAGAAATCGTCATCATCGGCACACGCCGTACAGACCGTTCGGTTACTGATTCCGCATCCCCAATCGATGTGATCGGCGCGACCGAATTGGCTTCTCAGCCTGCTGCGAACATGCTTGACGTTGTGCGCAACTTGGTTCCTTCGTTCTTCGTTCCACAGAACACCATTTCAGACGCCTCCACCTTCGTGCGCGCACCATCGCTGCGCGGCTTGGGCGCTGACCAAATTCTCGTCATGGTCAATGGCAAGCGCTATAACCGCGCTGCTCTTGTTCAGGTCTATTCCGGTGCAGACACCGCGCTTTCCTATGGATCGCAGGGCGCTGACATTGGCAACATCCCATCCATCTCAATCAAGAATCTCCAGATTTTGCGCGATGGTGCAACGGCTCAATATGGGTCTGACGCCATCGGCGGCGTGATCAACTATATGATCCGCGACGATGCAGGCTTTGAAGCCCAAGGCGTTCTTGGTGAAACCTATCGCGGCGATGGCCAGCGCAAGCAGCTTGCAGGCTATGCTGGGTTCAAGCTTGGTGACCGTGGATATATCAACCTTTCTGGTGAATGGTATGACGATGAGGGCACCAGCCGTGGCGCGAACCGCCCGATTGCCGTTGTTTTGGCCCAAACCAATCCTTCGGTTGCGGCTCGCATTCCAAATGCGCCTGACGGCCCAGCCCAGATTTGGGGTTCTTCGCCCGGTGATGGCTGGAAAGCTTTCTTGAACGCTGGCTTTGACGTTACCGATTCAAGCCAATTCTATCTGACGGTCAATGCCGCGAAGAGCGAAGCCAATCAGAGCTTCAACTATCGTTCGCCTATCTCTGCGCCAACGCCGCTGGCGGTGGATCTGGGTAACGGCACAACGGGCACCCGCTCACCAGGCCGCAACGGCTCCTTCGCGCCAATCTTCTTGACGCCATGCCCAGCCGCTGCAGCAGCGACCTGCCCCGCAGGTGGCTTCGTGAACGATGCCAACACGTTCAACTTGGCAGCGTCCATCTATCCCGGTGGTTTCACGCCACGCTTCATCGGTAAAGTGAAGCAGCTTTATGGAACCGGTGGTTTCAAGGGCAAGACCGACAGCGGCTTCACCTATGATCTGTCCGCCACTTTCGCGAAAAACTCGCTTGATCTCTCGATGACAGACTCAGTCAGCCCGTCGTTCGGTCCAGCGACGCAAACCGCGTTTGAATTTGGTAAGCTGATCCAGCGCGAGCAAACGCTCAACTTGGATATGACCTATCCTTTGGAGGTTGGTTTCGCCAGCCCGATTACTTTGGCCGCTGGTGCCGAATATCGTCGTGAAGAATATGAAACGACAGTTGGCGATCTGCAATCTTACGCAGCTGGCCCCTTCGCACGCCAGCCGCTGTATAACTTGGTTTCTCCAGGCGTCTACACGCCAGCCCTGAATGCAGGTGGCACTCAGATTGTCGCAACCCAATCGCCAGCAGCAAGCGGCTATGGCGGCATCAGCCCGCTGTTCGCAGGCAAGAATAGCCAATCCAACTATGCCATCTATGTCGCGGCTGAAGCTGACGTGACCGATGCTTTGCAAATGGGCATTGCTGGCCGTTTTGAAGAATATTCGACCTTTGGCACTGCCGTGGTTGGTAAATTCAACGCGCGCTATGAGTTCTCAGATGTCTTCTCATTGCGCGCTACGGTCGGCACCGGCTTCCATGCTCCATCGCCCGGTCAAAACAACACGCAAGTGCTGACCACCAACTTCCTTGGTGGAACGCAGGTGCAAACGGGCACATATCCTGTGACCAGCTCAATCGCTCAATATTATGGCGCTGACTCGCTTCGTCCAGAACGGTCAACCAACTTTGGTGCTGGCTTCGTGGTCAAGCCATCGAACAATATGACGCTGACGGTCGATGGATATTCGATTAAGGTTCGTAACCGCATCGGCATTTCGCAAAACTTCACAGTGACTGCAGCGGATGCTGTGGCTCTGCCAGAACTGGCGGCAGTGGGCGTCGGCGGCGTGGTGAACTATTTCACCAACGGCTTTGACACAACAACCAAGGGTATCGATGCGGTCGCCAACTATCGCACCAATGCTGCTGGTGGCCCACTGAACCTAACTTTTGCTTATAACTATAATAAGAGCAAAGTGACGGACTTTAACCCGCTCGTCATCAGTGCGGCTCAGCGGTTCAACATCTCCAACATCGCGCCAAAGCATCGCATCGTTGCCTCGGCCGGTTGGCAGCTTGGTGATTTCAGCATGAATGCCCGTGGCAACTATTATAGCTCATGGTCAAACCTGCTTGAATATCCAGGTCAGAAGTTCAGCGGCAAGGTCACAGCCGATCTTGATCTCAGCTACACACTTGCTGAGCATTATACATTGACGGTGGGTGCGAATAATATCTTCAACACCTACCCCGACAAGATCGCCGCATCGACGACGAACCCGATCTACGCTTTGACGGGCAGCTTGGCCGATGGCCAAATCTATCCTCGTTCGGGTGGTCCTTTCGGGATCAACGGCGGTTTCTACTATGTCCGTCTGCGCGTAAAATATTGATCGCGTAACGGCTTAGGCCAAATCATGGGCGGGGAAGCGATAAGCTTCTCCGCCCTTTTTTCTGGCGGATTGCTCTCCCCGTCACGCTAGGCGCTTCGGCAAAGCCCGGCATTACAGAAAGGAGGAAAGCGCTAAATTCTTGACTTGTTCCGAAATAACCTTATTGGCACCTTATGGCCATAGTCTCCTTTCCCTTCCACCATCATCTCACCATCGGCCTCTTTGCCGAAAAGCCATCTTTTCTTGTTTTCCCTTATAGAGCGTGGCCTTTGTGGCTTTCGTCACTTTTAAGTTACAGTTTTCGCCGTCCAGCGCTTCGAGCGATCATCATGCGGCCGCAGCCCGCATTGCCCCGCCGCCCACTTGCTGGCAAAGGCAGCGCATGAGAATCGACCTGATCCCAGCGGGGGATAACCCGCCAGAAACCCTAAATGTCCTCATCGAAGTGCCGATTGGCGGCGAACCGGTGAAATATGAATTTGATAAGGCCTCGGGCGCTTTGTTCGTGGATCGAATCCTCCACACGCCAATGCGCTATCCCGCCAATTATGGCTTTGTGCCTCACACATTGGGCGATGATGGTGATCCGCTGGATGCGCTTGTGGTGACACGCTCCCCCATCATGCCGGGCGCGGTTATCAAGGTTCGGCCAGTCGGTGTTTTGTTGATGGAAGACGATAAGGGCGGCGATGAGAAGCTCATCACTGTGCCTGTCGATACAACCTTCCCTTATTATACCGAAGTCGGCAATCATGATGATCTGCCGCCGATTGTGACCCAACAGATCGAACATTTCTTCCAGCATTATAAAGATCTTGAACCCGGCAAATGGGCGAAGCTCACGGGCTGGGGCGATACAGCAAAGGCCAAAGAGATTATCATCGACTGTATCGAACGGGCGAAGAAAGTCGGCTATTGATCCTGTTGCGTTGAGGGCGATTAGCGCATAGGCGGCGCTGCATCAAAACATCCTGCAGCAAAGGGCCATCATGACCGATCAGAGCATCAAACGCGTTGTTCTTGCCTATTCAGGCGGGCTGGATACCAGCGTCATCGTCAAATGGCTCCAGGTCAACTATAACTGTGAAGTTGTGACCTTTACGGCCGATCTTGGCCAAGGCGAAGAAATTGAGCCTGCCCGCGCTAAGGCTAGGCTTGCCGGCGTCAAGGAAGAGCATATCTTCATCGAAGATGTCCGCGAGGAGTTCTGCCGCGATTATATCTTCCCAATGATGCGCGCCAATGCGCTCTATGAAGGGCTATATTTGCTTGGCACATCAATCGCCCGGCCGTTGATTGCGAAGAAGCAGATTGAGATTGCCGCCAAGGTGAATGCAGATGCGGTCAGCCATGGTGCCACTGGCAAAGGCAATGACCAAGTGCGCTTTGAGCTCGGCTATTATGCACTCAACCCTGACATCAAAATCATCGCCCCCTGGCGCGAATGGGATTTGACGAGCCGGACAGCACTGATCGACTTTGCCGAAAAGCATCAAATCCCGGTGCCGAAAGATAAGCGCGGCGAAAGCCCCTTCTCAACCGATGCCAATCTGCTCCACACCTCATCCGAAGGCAAAGTGCTGGAAGACCCTTGGGAAGAAGTGCCGGACTATGTCTATAGCCGCACCGACCATCCCGAAGATGGCCCCAATGAGCCTGAGATCATCACCGTCGATTTCGAACGGGGTGACGCGGTCGCCGTGAATGGTGAAGGACTGTCTCCTGCAAACTTGCTTGCGAAACTCAATGAAATGGGAAAGCGGCATGGCATTGGACGGCTTGATCTCGTCGAAAACCGCTTCGTCGGGATGAAGTCGCGCGGCATGTATGAAACTCCGGGCGGCACGATCCTGCATTTGGCGCATCGCGGTATTGAACAAATCACGCTTGATCGCGGTGCAGCGCATCTCAAAGACAAGCTGATGCCCGAATATGCCGAGCTCATTTACAATGGCTTCTGGTTCTCTCCAGAGCGTGAAATGCTCCAGGCCGCCATTGATCATAGTCAGACCCATGTGTCCGGTACGGTCCGTCTGCGGCTATACAAAGGTGGGGTCCATGTGATTGGCCGCAAGTCGCCCAATTCGCTCTATTCCGAACGGATGGTGACGTTCGAGGATGATGCTGGCGCTTATAATCAGCGGGATGCAGAAGGCTTTATTAAGCTTAACGCCTTACGCCTTCGTCTGCTAGGAAGGCGGGAGCGAGGCTAATTTCTCCAGCGTCGCAACGGTGGGGAATCGCCACATGGTAACGGCCAATAGAGAAATTCGGGCAGTGCTGGTTAGCGCAATGCTGCTTGTTGGATTTCTGATTTCCGTTTTGGCGTCAGGCAGGGTCGATTTGGGAGACTTTCTTGCCTTAGCAACCAATTTTTTCGAAGCGGCTTTCTTGCTTTGGTCCATCGTTGGGGCCGTGATGATCGTCGTCGCACTTTTCCTTCATTTGCGGAAAGGTGAAGCGGCACTGCCGCCGATCACGCTCCTAGCCAACCTCTTAACGGAGCGGTGGCAGCGGGACTATTTCGTTTCGTTAATCTGGCCCCCAATTATGTTCGCCACTCTGATGGCGGGCTTTAATGCGTTCAAGCAAATGATCTTGTCGCAATATGCGTTTCGCTTCGATCCTCTGTTTGCAGATATTGATCGGGCGCTTTTCCTCGGCCAAGATCCCTGGGTAGTCACTCATGCGGTCTTTGGTTCTCCGCTCGCGACAACAATTCTCGACCATTTTTATCATGGCTGGTATGCGCCAATGGCGCTTGGCGTCATTATTTGCGCTTGGCTTCCCGCGGACAGCTGGCGACTGCGCACGCAATATCTACTTTCCTACATTGGGATTTGGCTTGGATTAGGCAGCATCTTTGCATCGCTCACCCCATCGGCCGGACCGATATATTATCCAGCACTTATTGGACCATATCCCAGTTTTAGTGAGATGATTGCCCAGTTGGAAAGCATCGATAAAATTTACGAACTGCGTGCACTTGATCTCCAGGCTTTGCTGCTTTCGACGCTCGGCAGCCATGAACTGACGCCGGGCGCGGGCATTTCTGCAATGCCTTCGGTGCACAATGCATTGGCCGTCCTTTTTGCGATTGCAGCCTTCCGAATCAATCGCTTCTTTGGGTGGGTGATGGCAATCTACGCCTTTGTCATTTGGATCGGATCGATCCATTTGGGATGGCACTATGCAATTGATGGCATAGTATCGCTGATCTTGACCATATGCCTTTGGAGAGCATGCGGCACCATGACAGATTGGTTGGAAACGTCGCCGAGTATCTATGACACGTCAACCGCCAAGGCATAGTGACTTCCAGGCGCAGCGTGGACAAGATCAGCGTCAACGGCCCCTCTTCTGGTGGCAAAACAGCTGGTTCATCATTCTTGCGAGTTTGATCAGCAGCGTCCCGCTTCTCTATCCCGCCATTCCGCCGCTGGTAGACGTGCCGGGCCATATGGGCCGCTATGCTGTACAACTGGGGCTGGCAGGCCCCAATGCCTCCCTCTGGTATGATTTCAATTGGACCCTTATCGGCAACTTGGGCGTTGATCTTTTGGTCATGCTGTTTGCCCCGCTCTTCGGTTTAGAGCTGGGCACGAAGTTGATCGTGATGATGATCCCTGCTTTGCAGGTTTTGGGATTTCTGTTGGCTGCCCGCGAAGTCCATGGTCAGGTTCCTCCCACCGCTTATTTCGCTCTGCCGATTGCCTATAGCTTTCCCTTTCAATTTGGCTTCATCAACTTTGCGCTTTCAGCGGCCTTAGCCTTCCTGGCGCTTGCTCTTTGGGTGCGCTTGGGGCGGCAAGAGCGGCTTGCACTTCGTGCAGTCCTATTTGTTCCGATTTCGCTTTTGATCTGGCTGACCCACACTTTCGGCTTTGGGTTATTGGGGCTGTTGGCTTTTGGGGCGGAGGTAGCGCGCCTTCAACGGACTGGCGCGCGCTGGTGGTCCTTACCCTTTTTGGCGGCAGTTCATTGCCTTGTCCTGATCACACCTTTCATACCCATGTTGGCGGGACGAAGCGACGCAGGCGGCGTTCAGGCAAGCGGTTGGTTCCAATGGCAATTGAAAGAAGCTTGGGTGCGGATGATGCTGCGCGATCGCTGGGAGAATTTTGACAAATTCTCAGCCCTTGCTCTCGCATTTCCCTTCCTTTTGGCTTTTTGGTGGAAAGGCGTCCGCTGGTCCGGCGGTTTCTTGGTCTCCGCGCTGCTTTGTGGAGCCTTGTTTGTCCTTTTACCCAGAATCCTGTTCGGCTCAGCCTATGCGGATATGCGGCTTTTCCCTTTTGCCGTTGCAACGGCCATCCTGATGGTGGGTCCAGCCAACCGCATCCCCGGCTGGGTGGCGACCGGGGTTGCCGTGTTGGGGCTGAGCTTTTTTGCAGTCCGCACGACGGCGACGACCATCAGCTTTGGTCTTTATCATAAAGATCATCAGGCAACGCTTGCCATACTCGACGACCTTCCAAAGAATAGTCGTTTGATATCATTCGTTTACAAGCCCTGCACGGTTGATTGGGCAAAGCATAGACGCGACCATCTGCCCGCCATGGCCCTTGTGCGAAGAGGCGCCTTCACAAATGACCAATGGGATCTCGCTGGATCGCAGCTGATCCGTGTCAAATATCTGGAAGGCAGTCGATGGACCAACGATCCTTCCCAGCTTGTGACCGGTGGCCCCTGTCGCCGCGACTGGCGCACCATGGCGGCGGCTGTAGAGAATTTCCCGCGCGAGAAATTTGACTATCTTTGGATCATCGGCAAACCCAAGCGCATGATGATCGATGAAAATGGGCTGCAAGTGATGCAGCAGGACGAAAAGGGTGTACTATACCGGATTGTTCAACCTATGCCGCAGGGCAAAGCCCGATGACGTCCAAAGCCCTTTCAATCGTCATCCCCTGCTACAATGAGGAAGAATGCGTTGATGAATTGCACCGTCGCGTCTCGGCGGTGGCCAAAGCCGCGGTGGGCGAAGATCATGAGATAATCCTCATCAATGACGGATCGCGCGATAGCACATGGATGAAAATGCAGGCATTGGCTGCACGAGACCCCCGGCTTGTCATCATCAATCTTTCCCGCAATCATGGCCACCAATTGGCTTTGACAGCAGGCCTAGATTTGTCTTGCGGGCGCGAAATCCTCATCCTCGATGCCGATCTGCAAGATCCGCCCGAGCTTTTGCCCCAAATGCGAGAGGCGATGCGCAATCTTGGGGCTGATGTTGTCTATGCCGTTCGCGGAAAGCGCGTCGGTGAAAGCTTCGCAAAACGCGCAACGGCGTCGCTTTTCTATCGTTTGCTGGCCAAACTAACCGATACGGACATCCCTTTGGACACTGGCGATTTCCGCCTGATGTCGCGTCGCGCACTCGACGCGCTGATGGCAATGCCCGAACAAGCCCGCTTTGTGCGCGGCATGGTCGCTTGGATTGGGTTTAAGCAAGTGCCTATCACCTATGACCGGGCTGAGCGGCTGGCCGGAGAGACTAAATATCCATTCGCCAAAATGTTCGGGCTGGCCTTCGATGCGATCACAGGATTCTCAACCGCGCCCTTGCGCTTTGCGAGCCATGCTGGCCTTGCGTTGGTTGGGCTGTCCGTGCTGATCTTGGCCTATATCCTGATCGGCTGGTTGCGCGGAACGACTGTTGAGGGCTGGACATCGCTGATGCTTGTCGTTGTTTTGTTGGGCGCGGCACAGATGTTCGTGCTTGGCATGATCGGCGAGTATCTCGGGCGGCTTTATTTGGAAGCGAAGAAGCGGCCGACTTACATTGTCGCCGACGTCATTGGACCCGTCGCAGGCTCACCCAAGCTTGGCCATCATGCCTCAACTACAACAACAAGCGATACGCCAATCGGAAGCGACATCCGCCCGACCAAATGAGCTTCCCAGCCGAAGACTCGTTCAAAGACGCTGTTGAGGGGCGCAGGCGGCAAAGCATCATCGCTGCCTTCCTTGCCTCGCACCTTATCCGCAAAGCGTGACACAACGGCCAAAGGAAAGAGCAAGCTGTTGATTGCGGTTCGGTAGCTGACCTTCAGCCCTGCCGCCTTGATCACTGCATCGAGTGTCTTACGCGTATAACGACGATGATGATGGTTCGCGACATCATGCGCGCTCCAGAGCCAGGGATGGGCAGGCACCGCGATCAGCATTTTCCCGCCGGGCTTTAGGCGTTGCGCCATGTTGACCAGTGCCGCGCGATCATCGTCGACATGCTCCAGCACATCAAGAAGCGCAATCAGGTCATAGCTTTCATGTGGGACACCTGCCAGCGCAGGGAGGGGGGAGTGGCCGATCGCGCGGCCCAATCGCTTCTCAGCAACCGCCCTTGCTGCATCATCCACTTCAATGGCATCGACCGTCCCGAAGCCCGCAAGCATGGCCAGATTATGGCCCGTGCCGCAGCCAATCTCTAATATGTTGGCAAAGGGCGGCAGGGGAATACGACGGGTAATGATCGCTGCAAGCACATTGCGCCGCGCCCGATACCACCAATGCTGGCTGTCTAGTTCGGCCATGCGATCATAGATGATGCGCTCCATCAGCCAAAGACCCATTTGCGATTGAGCGTGAAGGTCAGGATCGGCGTGACAAAAATGATGGGGATCACGGGCCACCATGTCGGTCCGTCCAGATAGTGGGTCAAGAGCCAGACGAAAAACTGATTAGACGCAAAGCCCAAAGTGTTGACGATGAAGAAGCGCGTGGTGCGCACCCCCATATTGTCTCGTTCGCCGTGGCCTTTGAAGCTGAAACGTGAATGGAGCAGATAGCCAACGCCGGTAAAAGTCAAATAGACCAAGGTCATCGAAATCAGCGGGTCAATGTCGAAAAACTCGGCCACGGCCCAATAGGCCGCGGCGACCATTATAGTCAGCAATCCGCCGGTCAGCCCAAAGCGGAAAATCTGCGCCAGCAAGGCCAGCCTTTCTTCCCCCAATTTCTTTGCCAACCCTTGTATCACGCGATCTCTTGCCCTTTCTGCCGCCTGCCCTAATGGCGAAGCGAGTGCAGGGGAAGCTTTTGATGACCGCAGCGATTGATAAGCAGGAACAGGCCAAGCGCTGGTTTTGGATGGTCTGTGCGGCTTGGCTGCTGATTTCGGTCTATTTCATCTATGAACGCTGGGCCCAAATCTACTGGTTTTCGCTCGGCGATACGGACGACAATATGCGACTGATGCAGGTTCGCGCCTGGCTGGCGGGGCAAGGCTGGTATGACCTGCGTCAATATCGGCTTAACCCACCGGAGGGCGCTGACATTCACTGGTCGCGGCTGGTCGATTTGCCAATCGCTGCAATCATCACAGTTTTGAAGCCTTTCATTGGCGGGCCTAAGGCCGAATATGTGGCCATTGCGACAGCGCCGATGGTGCCGCTCCTCATCGCGATGACCGGGCTTTCCGTTGCGGTTCGTCGCCTGATTGGCCCTTGGGCTTTTGTCATCGCGATTGCTGTGCTGCTTTTCTGCCAAGGGCTTTTGAGCATGTATATGCCGACGCGGATCGATCATCATGGCTGGCAGCTGGCGATGATCCCATGGCTGGTTGCTGGCATTGCCGATCCCAAGGCACGACGAGGCGGAATAACCATTGGTTTGGCTTCAGCCTCGTCGCTTGCCATTGGTTTGGAAATGGCGCCCTATTTGGGCATTGCGGCAGGTGTGATTGGCTTGCGCTGGATTTTTGAGCAAGGCGAAGAGCAACGGATCCGCGCCTATGGGCTGGCGCTTGGAGGCGGGACAGCTGCGGCGTACCTGGTTTTTGGCTCGACGCTCAACAGCACAGCGCGATGCGATGCGCTTTCGCCGGTTTGGCTGTCCGCCATGCTGGGTGCCGGAGCACTGCTTTTCCTGCTTTCTCTGATAAAATCGGACGATTGGCGTGTGAAGCTTGGATCAGCCATTGCAGCAGCGGCAATGCTTACTGGAGGTTTCGCCTGGGCGTGGCCACAATGCCTCAGTCGGCTCGAAGGCATTTCGCCTGAACTTTACGAGCTTTGGTTCTCCCACATTCGGGAGGTCAAACCGATCACGCAGCAAAATTTCGAAACGCAAATGGCGATTGGCTTCTCTGCCCTGATCGGGCCGTTAGGCGCCCTCTTCGCATTGATTAGGGCGCGTGGCACGCCAAATTTTGGTGCGTGGTTCGCAGTCTTCCTGCTTTGCCTGTGCGCATCGGCGATGATCTTTTGGCAGAGCCGTGCAGGGCCAGCGGTGCAAATGCTTTCTGTGATGGGCGCGACGGCTCTGGGATACCATTTCCTCCCCAAGCTTAGGGCGAGCGGGAACGTCTTGGTCCGGGTGTTCGGAACCGTCGCGGCTTTTGCATTGATATCGGGCCTGGCCGTGCAGCTGGCCCTCATTTTGAAGCCAGAAGAAAAACCAAAGGCCGGAGCGTTCAAAGATCTGTCTTCCAAGGCCAACGCCCAATGCGCGACCATTCCTTCGCTTGCGCCTATCGGGCGGCTGCCCAAAGGCACGGTCTTCACCTTTGTGGACTTGTCACCGCGCCTGATCACCTTGACGCATCACAATGCGATCTCCGGCCCCTATCATCGCAACCAAGAGGCGCTGTTGGCCGTTCACCGCGCCTTCCGCGCTGATCCAAAGGCAGCGGAAACCATTGTCCGCGCCCGCCGAGCAGACTATGTCATGATCTGCCCCAACAGTTCGGAATCGACCATCTATAAGGCGGAACGCCCCAATGGCTTTTATGCGCAACTGGCAGCAGGGAAGATCCCCGCTTGGCTTGATCCTGTGACCCTGCCCAAATACTCGCCCTATAAGATGTGGCGCGTGAAGGTTGCGGCAGGTGACAGCCCAACCAAAGACCCCTAAAGCGGCGCCAACACCCGTGCGGAGATAACCCCTCATGTCCCTGAAAGTCGCGGTCCAGATGGACCCGATGCCCAGCATCAACATTGCCGGAGATTCAAGCTTTGCCCTAATGCTCTCGGCACAGGAACGGGGATATGTGGTTTGGCACTATGATGTCAGCACCCTCACTTGGCGCGATGGGCGCTTGTCTGCGTTAGCGCATCCTGTGACCGTGCAAGCGGTTGAGGGCGATCATTTCCGCTTTGGAGCGTCTGCCTGGATCGATCTGGGCAGTGACATTGATGTGGTGCTCATGCGGCAGGATCCCCCCTTTGATTTGGGCTATATCACCGCGACCCATTTGCTCGAGCGGATCGAGGGCGAGACGCTGGTCGTCAACAACCCCAGAAGCGTCCGCAATGCGCCGGAAAAGGTGATGGTGCTGGACTATGCCCATCATATGCCGCCGACGATGGTCACAAAGTCGCTGGACGAAGTGCGCAGCTTTCACGCCGAACATGGCGAGATTGTCATCAAGCCCCTCCATGGCAATGCGGGCAGTGCCGTGATGCATATTGGCCGCGACGGCAAGAATATGGCGGCGATGACGGAACTTTTCGGCGAAGTGTGGCGCGAGCCTTTCATGGCCCAAGCCTTCCTCCGCGAAGTGAGCGGGGGTGACAAGCGGATTGTGCTGGTCGATGGTGAAGTCGCAGGCGCGATCAATCGAATCCCCGGGAGCGGTGAAATCAGGTCCAATCTGGCCGCTGGCGGTCATGCCGAAGCGACTGAGCTGACTGAGAATGAACGGGCCATCTGCGCGGAGCTTGGGCCACGCCTGAAGGAGCTAGGCCTCATCTTTGTCGGCATCGATGTGATCGCTGGCAAATGGCTGACCGAGATTAATGTGACATCGCCAACCGGGATCCGGTCTATCGATCATTTCAACGGAACCGATACGCCCGGCATGATCTGGGACGCGATCACAGCTCGCCTTGCGACCCGCAGCTAAGGCATTTTCAGCATGAGCCAATGGATTATCAATCTCATCAACGATGCCGGATATCTGGGCGTCGGCTTCCTGATGTTTCTCGAAACCGTCTTCCCGCCAGTGCCCTCAGAGGTGATCATGCCCGTTGCGGGGCTATCGGCAGCACGCGGCACAATGAGCCTTGCGGGGGTCATTGCCAGCGGCACGGCCGGGGCCATGCTTGGCAATTATTTCTGGTATCTCGCCGCGCGGGTGGTGGGGCTAGAGCGATTCCGCCCCTTCATCGAACGCTTTGGGCGTTTCTTAACCCTCGATTGGGTCGAGATTGAAAAGGCGCAAAAGCTGTTCGGCACCCAAGGCTGGGCAATCGTCTTTTTCGGCCGCATGTTGCCAACCCTGCGCTCGCTGATTTCGATCCCGGCGGGGCTGCTCAAAATGCGGCTGACAACCTTCTTCTTTTGGTCGACGATTGGCACAGCAATGTGGACCGCTTTGCTTGCGGTCTCAGGCTATATGCTGGGCAAACGATTCCAAGAGATAGAAACCGTGATCGGTCCCCTCTCCATCGCCGTCATTGTTGTGATAGCCGCTGGTTATGTGTGGCGTCTGATCCGGTGGAAACCGAACCAAACGCCAGAAGCTTAGGCCGCCAAAGCAGCCTTCAGATCGTCAACCAGATCGAGCC